>DAORJS010000003.1:0-30238 GCA_035439185.1 Chitinophagaceae bacterium | reverse complement strand
GTGATGAACAGTGCCGGAGGTACCTATGACAATGCGTTGTCGTATTATCGTTATGAATGGAGTTTCGGGGAACTGGTGCTGGTACAGGCCTTTGCGCCGCCTGACAGTTCGGTACTGGTTACACAGGGTGTGCTGCAACCATGTACAGACAAGATTGGTCCTTCGCCTTATTCCCTTTTATTTGAAGCGGGTGATTACAAGCTGTTTCCCAACCCGACATCCGGAAAATTTGAGTTGAACTTTTTTGTCACGACACCGGGGCAAATGAGTTTGCAATTGATTAATTCAATTGGTCAGATTCTGGAGTCAAGGAGCTATCATTACGATGGTTGTTGCCGGATCGAATTATTTGACCTGACGGGCCGTCCGTCGGGCGTCTATTTTGTGGTAGCAGATCTTCGTCCGGATACACCCCGTGCAGACGGGCTGGAAGTAGTGCGTCACAGTGGGCTGAAAGTGGTCAAGATAGACCAATAGTCTAAGCCGGTTCGTTCCGGAAAAGAAACAAACATATCATTCACATCAATCAATTAAACCAGAACAAATGAAAAAATTATTATCCTTATTATCAGTATTACTGCTGGCGGTAGCAGGGATTAATGCCCAGTCACCGGCCCCCGGCATACTGAACTACCAGGGTGTTGCCCGCAACAGTGTGGGTAATGTGCTGGTGAATAAGAACATCACCCTTCGCTTAACGATCCATGACGGATCAGCAGCAGGTCCGGTGGTGTATTCAGAAACCCGTCCGGTTACTACCAATCCCTTTGGATTATTCAATGTGCAACTGGGCAGCAGTGGTGCTACCGTGGTATCAGGCAGTATTGCCGGTGTACCCTGGGGCGTTGGTCTGAAATATATTCAGGTAGAGATTGATCCCAATGGCGGATCAACATTTATCAATATTGGTACCGCTCAATTAGCAAGTGTACCTTATTCTCTTTATTCATCCTTGTCCAATGACCTGGTACTGCCTTTTAATAAAACACAGGCAGATGCAGGTACCTTGTTCAAAGTCACAAACAATGGAACAGGTACTGGCAGCACAGCATTGGAAGGTTTGACAAACAGCACTGCAGGTAATGCTGCTGCAATCATTGGTACCGTAACGAATTCAGCACCTGGTGGATTTTCTGCGGGTGTACGTGGTATCAATAATGGGGTAGGTGGTTTAGGAATCGGGGTCTATGGTTCACAGAATGGTAGTGGTTGGGGTGTTTATGGAACTACCCCAGGTGGAATCGGCGTGAATGGTGTCACCAATACCGGAGTTGGTATCAATGGTTCAAGTACTTCCGGAACAGCCGGTGTATTCAGCACTACTTCAGGTGATGGTATCAGGGCTACGACCAATGGTGCATTTGGAAAATATGGCGTATTCGGTATAGCAACTGCAGATGCGACCGGTGTAGCTGGTAATAGCGGAAGCGGTATTGCTGTTTTGGGCGTGTCCGGAACCGGGCCATCAGGCGTATTTCAGAATTTTACTCCGGCGAATACAACCACAACTTTATCAGCACTGAACCAGGGTGGTAGCGGGGATGCGTTTACTTCCACAACATCAGGTACCGGAAGAGCAGGTTTATTCCAGAATACAAATAATACCAATACACAACATGTGCTGGCCATTAATAATGCCGGTGGGTCTGGTCATGCAGTGAATGCAACAACCTCCGGAACAGGAAGTGCGGGTTTATTTAATATAAATAATACAACCAGTGCTGGTTCTGCCATACAGGCAACAACCACAGGAACAGGGAATGCGGTTTCAGGTACAAGATCTGCTACTACAGGTACTGCAGCTGCGGTACTAGGTACCAGTGCCAGTACCGATGGAAATGCAGTGGCAGTACAGGGGGTGATCAGTTCAACTGCGCCAGGCGGATTTTCTGCCGGTGTCAGAGGTATTAATAATGGAACCGGCGGATTAGGGATAGGTGTCTGGGGAAGCCAGGCCGGTAGCGGCTGGGGTGTGTATGGTACTGCTAATGGTGGCATTGGTGTAAATGGTTCAGCTGCCACAGGAATTGGTGTTAATGGCAGCTCCAATACAGGTATCGGTGGACGATTTACAACAACATCCGGTCTCGCCTTGTTTACTACCGGTGGCGTAAGATTACAGGGAATTGGTGAAGCAGCCAACAGGGTTTTAACTTCTGATGCAGCTGGAAATGCAACCTGGCAGGCATTGGGAGGCGGAGTAGGTATTGGCGGTGCAGGTACACTGAATTTTGTTTCTAAATGGACACCGGATGGTGCGAATCTTGGCAATTCATTATTATTTGATGATGGCAGTGCAGTGGGACTTGGTACAACCACTCCTACTCATCGCTTTAATGTGGTGCATAGCGGCAGTACAGGAATTGGTATTACTTCAACTTCAGGTTTTTCTGTCCTGGATATCAATGCAGCCAGCGGAGATGCGGCAATCCGTTTTGGTAATGCAGGTGTAAATCAATGGAACCTGCGGAATCAGCCCGGAACTGATAATCTCCAGATTTTTGAATTAGGTGGTGGCGGAGAAAGAATGCATATTGAAAATGCAACCGGAAATGTTTCAATCGGGGGCTCTGCACCTACCCATCGGTTACATGTATTTCATGGCGGAAGTACTGGAGTGAAAATAGAATCATCATCCAGCTTCTCCGTGTTGGATATTGACGCAGCTTCAGGTGATGCAGCGATCCGGTTCGGCAATGCGGGTACAAATCAATGGAATCTCCGGAATCAACCCGGCACCGACAATCTGCAGATTTTTGAACTGGGTGGTGGTGGAGAAAGATTTGTGATTGAGAACGGTACCGGAAATATTTCTATCGGTGCGGGAAGTACACCAGCTTATAAACTGGATATCCTACATGGCGGCAGTACCGGTATTCGTAATAAATCGTCTGCTTCCTACTCTGCTTTTGATATTGATGCCGCTACCGGTGATGCGGCCATCCGGTTTGCGAATAATGGTACGAATCAGTGGAATCTCCGTAACCAACCCGGTACTGACAATTTTCAGTTATTTGAACTGGGCGGTGGAGGTGAAAGATTGTTGATTGAAAGAGGTTCAGGGAATGTTTCCATCGGTGCCGGCGGTTCTCCCTCCTATAAACTGGACATACTGCATGGTGGCAGTACCGGTATCCGTAATAAATCAACCGCTTCTTATTCTGCTTTTGATCTTGATGCTGCTACCGGTGATGCAGCCATCCGGTTTGCGAATAATGGTACAAATCAATGGAATCTCCGGAATCAGCCGGGTACCGACAACCTGCAGATTTTTGAACTGGGCGGTGGCGGAGAAAGATTCAGTATTGAAAACAGTACTGGGAATATTGCCATTGGCGGTGTTACTCCAACACACAAGTTGCATGTACTCCACGCGGGTAGTTCCGGCATTAAAGTTGAATCCTCAGCCAGCTTCTCCACCGTAGATATCGATGCATTCAGCGGAGATGCTGCCCTCCGTTTCCAAAAAAACGGAACCGGGATGTGGAATACCAGGAATAATCCATCCACTGATGATTATGAAATTTTTGAACTGGGATCCGGTTCACGTTTAAGAATCCAGGATGCCACCGGTTTTGTGGGTATCAATACATCAACACCAACGGTAAATCTGCATGTAAACGGAGATTTCACTGCGACCGGAGTAAAAGCTTTTACCATCGACCATCCACTTGACCCGGAAAATAAAATGCTTCGCCATTTTGCTGTAGAAAGTAATGAAGTGCTGAACAGCTATAGCGGTAATGCCACCACCGATGCCAGTGGTAAAGTGGTAGTGAAACTTCCGGATTATTTTGAATCAATCAACAAGGATTTTCGTTATCAGTTAACCGTGATCGGCTCTTTTGCACAGGCCATCATTTCTAAAAAAGTCAGCAATAACCAATTTGAAATTGCTACCAGCCTGCCCAATGTGGAAGTGAGCTGGGAGATCAAAGGCGTCAGAAATGATGCATACATGCAAAATGTAAATAAACTGAAAGCGGTAGAAGTAAAACCTGCCGGTATCAAAGGAAAATATTTTTCTCCGGAAGCTTATAACCTGCCTGCCAGTCGTGGTACCAATGAAGATAATGCCGGTTCCACAGACCTGAACACGCTGTCTAAGCCCGGGAAGGTAGTTTCCAAATCAGAGAACGATGGTAGTTTAAAACCAACTGAAACAAAATCTGTAAAGGCCCTACCTGCTGAGGCTAATACAGGAGGCAGCCTTGACCCTGTAGCTCCCTCATCCAAACCAAAAGTTGAAGATAAGGGTGGCTCCATTGAGAACCAGCCTGCCAGCAAACCGGTGAGAAATAGTACAGATAAAGGAGGCTCTATCGAAGATAAAGCGGCACCAGTAACTGAAAAGAAAGTTCAGGTGAGTCATGGTGAATAAACCATTCGCCGGTAACAAAAGATGGAAGACCTGGTCTTCCATCTTTTAATAGAGGAAAAGGCATGGCATCAGCCATAAAAAAAAGAGGATGATTATCATCCTCTTTTTTATTTGAAGTATGTTTTACTAACTCTTTGGCTTCACAACCGGTTTAGCAGTTGGTTTTACTCCCCCTTTCAGATTCTTATCACAGACATCCAGGTTACCCTTGGCGCCGGCAAAGGACGGATAGAATTCAAGCGCTTTCTGAAAGTCTGCCTTTGCACCTGCATAATTCTTTGTATCCATTTTCAATACGCCCATCAGGTTGGCCGCAGCTGCATTCACCGGTACGGCCTGCTGGCTCCCATCTGCTGAAGTAAACAAGACCCCGATTTTTTTACTGCTGGTATCGGCGATTACCGCACGGGCAGAGGCTTCGCATTCCAGGGTTCTTTTTAACTGGTACTGACCGACAGCCATTTTATAAATATGATAGGGGCTTTTTGTCTTTGGTACCACCTGCTCATATAATCCAACCGCTGTCTTCGGGTCACCCAGTTCATCATAACATTCCGCGGCTCTTGCCATCGCTTCTGTATTGGCAGGCTGTCCCTTGTACACTTCTTCAGCCAGGATCAGGGAGCTTACATAAGATTTGGCGTTGAAATAAAGAATCGACAATGTGTCTTTGTAAGCCAGTCCGCTGTCAATGGCCACATAACCATGTAAAGCAGTAATGGCCACACTGATGTCATTATACCTGAGGGCATTGTCGTAAGTCTTCAGGTAATGTTTTTTGAGTGATTCGGCATCCTGTGACTGCGCAGTTCCGAACAGCAATAATCCGGCAATAACCGGTACGAACTTTTTCATCTGTTTCATTTGTTTTTGAATAAGGTTTGATTTCCGGCCATTTCCTGGTTGTATCACTTGCCGGTAGTAGGTATGATACAGCCAATAAAAATAGGGTATCCCGGGTAAATTCCGGCCGTTTTTTTGCATTCATTTTCAGGGGTTAACTTGCAGCATGTTCAGGCTTTTTCTATTGGTTCAGGCACTTTTTTTTCTGCCTTTTCTGGTACAGGGACAGGAAGATTCACTTGATAATGAGCGGCTGGCGAAAATGGTGAGTTTATCGGAAGTAGTGATCCGGAATAAGCTGGATGTGGCCCTTTTTATGGATCAGGTTAGGAAAGATACCAGCTTTTATAAAGCATTCAGGAATCTGCATGTGCTGGGTTTCACGGCCTGGAATGATATCCGGATCCGGGATAAGAAAGGCAATACAAAAGCCTCCCTGCAAAGTAAAACACGCCAACTGCGTGACGGTGGATGCCGGTCAATGGAAGTACTGGATCAAAACAGCAGCGGTGATTTTTTTGATGAAGACGGGAACTATAATTATTATTCGGGTGAATTATATGCCGGATTGTTTTTTACCAAAGGGAAAGTTTGCGGAGAAAATAATATTGTAAAGGGAGTTGATTTCAGACCCCGCTCCCGGAGCGGAATGGCAAAACATAAGGAACAACTGAAAATGCTATTCTTTAATCCAGGTAAAAAAATTCCGGGTATCCCGTTTATCGGGGATAAGATCGACATCTTTGATCCTGATCGCGCTGCATTATATGATTTCAGTATTGGCTATGATGATTATGAAGGAGAATCCTGTTACATTTTTACCATTCAGGCTAAAGAAGATCTGAGGGGAAAACGCAATGCCATCGTGATTGATAAAATGGTAACCTGGTTTCATACCAAAACCATGGAAGTGATGGCCCGTAACTATGATATGAGCTACGATGCCGGAGTCTACGATTTTGATGTACACATGGAAGTGCAGATGACTAAATTCGGAGCATACCTCGTTCCTAAACTGCTCCGGTATACCGGCAATTGGGATGTTGTTTTTAAGAAAAGAGAGAGAAGTAATTTTACTGCAACCTTATTTAACTTTTCCAACTGACTGACTGTAATTCCGCCAGCGTTCAATTACTTCGGCTATATCCGGGGGTAATTCAGACTCAAATGAAATTTCTTTCCCGGTACCGGGATGAATAAAGCCAAGTGTTTTGGCATGCAGGGCCTGGCGCGGACAAATCGCAAAACAATTCTCTACAAATTGTTTGTACCGGGTATATACTGTTCCCTTAACAATTTTGTCACCGCCATAAAAATCATCACTAAAAAGGGGATGCCCTATGTATTTCATATGCACCCGGATCTGATGGGTACGGCCCGTTTCCAAAATGCACTCCACCAGGGTTACATACCCAAATCGTTCCAGTACTTTATAATGAGTGATTGCCTCTTTCCCATGATCACCTTCAGGATAGGCTTCAAATAGTTTACGGAAACGCTGATGCCTGCCCACATGGGCAATAATGGTTCCGCTGTCCTGCTCCATATCACCCCAAACCAATGCTACATATTTCCGGCTGATACTATGATCAAAAAATTGCTTTGCCAGATGACGCATGGCAATATCTGACTTGGCCAGCACGAGCAGGCCGCTGGTATTTTTATCGATCCGGTGGACCAATCCAAAACGGGGCAGGGTTTCTTCGGTCAGGTCCGGCTTGATTTGCTTCAGGTGCCAGGCTACTCCATTGAGCAGGGTACCGGTATAATTACCACTTCCCGGATGTACCACCATACCAGCCGGTTTATTGATCAGCATCAGGTGTTCATCCTCGTAAACAATATTTAATGGGATGGGTTCAGGCAAAACATCGGTTTGCTCCGGACTCATATCCGAATAAATCACCACCTGGTCCAGGGGTCTGATCTTATAGTTAGGTCTGATTTCTTTCCCGTTTACCAATACCATACCGGTATTAATAGCCTGTTGCAGTTTATTACGGGTGGCATTCTCCAGTCTTTGCATCAGGAACTTATCAATACGCAAAGGTTCCTGTCCCTTGTCAATGGTTATACTGAACCGTTCATACAGTTCATCATTATTGTCCACCGTTTCCGGGTTTATTTCGTTTAATTCTTCCTGCATCGGGGCAAAGGTATGGGTATGCGGGCAGTCCTGCATGCGGACCCGGATGAGGATTTGTTATTACATTTGCTTCCCGCTATGGCCAGAGAAAAGATTATTTGCAGGGATATGGGGCAGTTGGATTACCAGGCTGCCTGGACCTATCAGGAGCAACTGCTGCAGGAAAATGTTCAGATTAAATCAGCACAGTTTCATCAAAGCGGGAACAACAAATCCTTGCCAACCCGGCATTACCTGCTTTTTGTAGAGCATCCTGCTGTTTACACGCTTGGAAAAAGCGGAAAGAAGGACCATGTACTGCTCAATGATACAGAGCTGGAGGAAAGAAATATCCAGTTCTTTCATACCAACCGGGGAGGAGATATCACTTTTCATGGTGCCGGTCAGGTAGTGGGCTATCCGATTCTGGATCTGGAAAAATTTGGTACCGATATCGGCAGGTACCTGCGTAATATCGAAGAAGTGATCATCCGGACTTTAGCTGATTATGGATTAAGCGGAGAACGTTCAGCGGGAGAAACTGGTGTTTGGCTGGATCCATCTGTTCCGGGAAAGGAAAGAAAAATATGTGCAATCGGTGTACGCTGCAGCCGATGGATCACCATGCATGGATTTGCCCTGAATGTCAGCACAGATCTCTCTTATTTCAATCATATAATTCCCTGCGGAATCGTAAACAAGCAGGTGACATCTCTGGAAAAGGAACTGGGTAGGCAGGTACTGATGGAGGAGGTGAAAGAAAAAATCCGTCATCATTTCGGTGAAGTATTCGGGGCAGAGCTGGTATCAGAAATCCTTTTCTAAATAGAATTTATGTTTCTCCAGCAGTTTTCCATCTTCATATAATTCAAAACGGAACCAGCCGGCATGGTAAAAATTGGCTTTATCCAGTTTGAATTTTTTTTCTTTGATTTCTCTCAGTTCAAACAGCAGGTTCTCTTCCTCAAAAAACCGGATGCTGTATTTCTTAGGCTTTTCTTCATCGGGTAGTTTGATGCTGACCAGGCCATCGCGACCGGTAAATACATAGATGGATGGGACAAAGGCATTGGGTTTGTTGCGAAGAGTAACCGCAGTGGGAACAGCTACCGAATCTGTATTGCCCGGAAATCCATTTAACTGGATGACCACCGGCTTTGCCCGTTCCACGGTATCTGGTATGGCAGGATCTTTGGGATTAACCGGTTTGATTCTGGAGGTAGCACTATCTGGTCTGACCACAATTGAAGGGCCCGATACACGTAAAGTATCTTTTGCCGGACGTTTTGCATCACTAAACAGGTACATGCCTTTGTCCAGCATGATGTAGATCCGGTAAAACATCCGGTCACTCGGAGCCTTGGCATCCATGAATCCATTTTGCGGGGAACTGGGATCGGCTACAGTAAGAATGGATTTATAGCCGGTCAGGCTGTCGAATGAACGCTGGATGCTGATTTGTTTTACATTTTCCAGTTTATTCACCCAGCCAATAATGATCCGGTTGTTCCCGGCGTTGATCAATGAGAATTTGGGCAAGGTGTCCTGTGCCTGCAGGAAACCTGAAAACAAAAGAAGCAGGAGAAGGGTGAACGGTATCAGTTTTTTCATCATCATTTCAGAACCGGATTGGATCTTATTGCTGGTTAAAACAAAGATAGGGCAGGGGTGGGAAATGCCTAAAATATTAACGTTCCCTTGCTCAGGGACGCATTTCCGGTGAGCCCGCCGCTATGAATCAGCAACAATTTGCTTCCGGCAGGGAAATAGCCTTTTGAAGCCAGATCACTGATGGCATACACGAGTTTACCGGTATACACAAAATCGGTTGGGATTCCGGTTTGCCGGAACCAGTCATTCATGGATTGAATCAATTCCTTTGTGTACCTGGCATATCCTCCGAAATGATAATCATGGTGCAGGCTGTATTCCTTAGGACAGTCAGGCAAGAGCGCTTTCATTTCGTTTTCCAGTGAATGGTTATTCCGCATTACACTGATACCGGTTACCTCTTGTTGTTTTTCCTTGCCGAGTAATAAGCCCGCCATCATGGTGCCGGTGCCGGCGGCACAACAGATATGCGTATAAGTTTTTTTGTTTTTACTGTAATTGAAAATGTCTGCAGCACCAACCGCACCCTCAGCTCCATAACCTCCTGCTGCCAGGATCAGATGATCAGGGTGATGGAACTGAGCAGGAATTACATCGTTTGCATAATCAGTCCGACTGAGAAAGCAAAGTTCCATTCCCATTTCTCTGGCAGCTGTTAATACCGGCGAAAGAGAGGAAGGTTCTTCTCCGCGTATCAATCCGGTACAGGGTAGCTGATACAAGCGGCAGGCAGCGGCGGTAGCGATGATATGGTTGGACCAGGCACCTCCGAATGTGATGATTCTTTTTTTATTCTCTTTGATCGCCTGCTGAAGATAATACTGCAGTTTAAACCATTTATTTCCCGATATCAGCGGATGGATCTTGTCCAGCCTAAGTACTTCCACTTGTATTTGCCGGGAGGAGAATACGGGAATTGAGACCGGATCGGTGGTAATGGCTTCAAGTCTGATATCTTCCGGGATTATTTGCATAGCAGCTTGGCGAATTTAGATTAATTTTATGCCTAATTTTTAAACTATGGCAAAACCCTCATTGGTAATTCTGGCCGCAGGCATGGCTTCCCGATATGGCAGCATGAAACAGGTGGAAGGTTTCGGTCCTTCCGGTGAAACCATCATGGACTATTCCATTTATGATGCTATCAGGGCCGGATTTGGAAAAATTGTATTTATTATCAGAAAGGAATTTGCAGATAATTTCAAAAATATTTTTGAGCCCAAACTCAAAGGACGGGTCGCTACAGAATATGTGTACCAGCAACTGGATTCATTTACCAATGGCTATGAGCCGGCGGCAGACAGAACCAAACCCTGGGGTACGGCGCATGCTGTGCTTTGTGCCAGAGATGTTGTGCAGGAACCATTTGCCGTAATCAATGCCGATGATTTTTATGGCAGTGATGCCTTTGTTCAGGCGGCTGCTTTTTTGAATGGCAGCTGTAACAGCCGGAACTATGCGATTGTGGGATATGATTTGCTGAGAACATTATCTGATCATGGTACCGTTAACCGTGGTGTTTGCACCCTGGATGCCAATGGCGATCTGGCCGGTATCCGGGAGCGGATCAATATTTCAAGAAAGAATGACCGGATTGTTTGTGACGACGGACAGGAACCTGAAGAATTGCCGGTGGATACAAGGGTCTCTATGAATTTCTGGTGTTTTGATCAATCTTATTTCGATTATACCCAACAACTCTTTGATGCATTCCTCGCTGAATCCGGAAAGGAACTGAAATCAGAATTCTTTATTCCGATTGTGGCTGATCAGTTTATCCGGGAGGGTGGAAAAGTCAGTATCATTCCTACCAGTTCATTATGGTTTGGGGTTACTTATAAAGAAGATGCACCTTTTGTAGCATCAAATCTTAAACTATTAATTGACCAGGGCGCCTATCCTGCTTCATTGTGGGGCTAAGAAACTTGCCTTAAAAAAGAAGAAGCTTTCTGATACGTAAGATTTTGGCCACTCGCAGATTCCTGTGGACAAAGACACTAAGACGCTAAGAAAAAATAAGCATTCAATTCTTCGTGCCTTCGAGCCTTAGTGGCAAATTATAAAATCACTAAATAGGGACATAAAAAAGAAGCCACCCATGGGTGGCTCCTGTTTTTTATAGGGATCAATCACTTAATTCACTTTCACCATGAAGATATAATCTTCGAGTTTCTTCACCTGTTCGGTTCTGTCGATCCCGGCGATAGAAGATTTTGAAGTTAATTTCAAGCGCTGGTAGCTGGTATCTGTTTTCTTTAAATCATCCAGTGCTTTATAGATGTATTTACCCTGGATGGCAAAAGTGAAACCTTCCGTACTGTTTTGCCTGGCATTCAGGATGCCTACTACTTCTCCGTTCTTGTTGAGGATCGGGCTACCGCTGTTACCGTGGTTGGCAGCGATTTCAATCTGACAACTGCGGGTATCACCACTGACGCCGGTGAGGGCACTCAGGTAACCCTGTCCGTACACAATTTCATTCTTGGGGTAACCCAGGGTAAAGATCGGTTCAGCCAGACGGGCAGATGATTTGCTGATGGAATAAGGAATGGCAGAATATGGTTTAAAGCTTTCGTCATCAATTTTCAGGATGGCGATATCTTTTGAGGGATCGGTGTACACCACTTTGGCGATGAATTCACCTTTATTATTCTGGACAGCAATATCCCGGGCCTTGTTCACCACATGGAAGTTGGTCACCAGATAACCCTTGGCATCAATGATAAAACCGGTGCCTCCGGATTTATAAATAATATTATTTTTCCTCTTTTCTTTTTCTGTGATAGTGTTCTGGACTGTGGTGAGTTCGTTTCTTTGCTGGTTGGTTCTGTTCCTCAAATCAGTAATTTCTCTTTTCAACTGGTCAACATCTGAATTCGCCTTTGGTGCAAACGCCCATACCAGTCCAGAGATCGTCAATGCAGTAATCCCGGCAATGGAGGCAGCGATAGCAGCCACCCGGCGATAGCGTTTCCAGAGGTAAACGATTTTGGCAGTTCCTTTCAGCTTCATGGAGTCGATCTTACCTCTTTCGGTAAGATCCGTATGAATATCGTTGAGGGAGGAGCGCAGTTCTTTGCGTTCACCAAAATGGTTGAGTTGCTGGAGAAAGAGGGTATGTTCCACCACCAGCTGATCCACTTCGGCATTGGTCTTCCGGAGTTGTTCAAACTGCAGGCGTTCATCCGGTTTCATTTCCCCACGGATATAACGTTCTACGGCGTCTAAAATCTGGATATCATTCATCACTGTTTCCGTTTTTATATTGCGCAAAAAATATTTTCTTCAACCGCATCAGGCATTTGTACTTCTGGTTCTTGGCATTATCGGCATTGGTATAACCGAAATTAGCCGCGATCACCTGCATATTCTGTTTCTGGAGATAATAGGCTTCCAGTAAACTTTTACAGGGTTCTCCCAAATGGTTAATCGCCTGGTCCATCATTTCAAATTCTGCATTCCTTTGCTCATGTGCGTCCAGGTCTTCTTCCACCGGTACCACCGATTCCATGCTGTCGCCTGGAGCCGCATAGCGGTTCTGTTGCTGGAGTCGCTTGAGCCATAATCTCCGGGATACAGAATACAGGAATGTTTTAATCTGACATTGCAGTTCAAAACCACCTGCTCTCACTTTTTCATAAAGAACTATAATCGCCTCCTGAAATATATCCTTTGCGTCATCAGAAGACCCGTTGTTGTTGATAATCAGCGACTGTATCGTGTTGAAATTCTCCTGATACAGTGTCTCAACGGCCTTTCTGTCGTTATTTGCCAGTCCTTTTAATAATTCCTTTTCGTCGCTTAGGGGCTTCACATTCCGTTATTTAATACAGGATTTTAAAAATAGTAACCCTGCCCGACTGCAAAAAATATATTAAAGCAGGCTGACCGGTACTGAAAGCTGTTTTTCAGGCCCAGATCAGGAAACATTTTTTATTTTTTTTCCGGGGGATGTCGAGGGCAAAAATAGCAGTAAATCGCTGAAAAAAGGAAGGTTTTAGATATTAATAAAATGTAATATGAAAATTTAAGGCAGATTCCCCCATTTTTTTTGATTACCCCGGGTTACCTTTTTCCAATCCCGGTATTAACAGTGAAATATTTCAAAAAATTTCTAAACAACAATCATGAAAAAAGTATTTGCAATTGCATTGATCGCTACAGCAATGGTAGCTTGTAACAACAGTGGTGACAAGAAAGAAGGTGGTGATACAACTACTGCCCCTACTACTGACACTACAGTTGTAGCTCCTGTTGACACTACAACTCCTGCTCCTGTTGACACAACAGCTGCAGCTCCAGTTGACACAACTAAGAAGTAATTTAGAATGGCAAGCAATGAGAAGGCCCACCGCAAGGATGGGCTTTCTTATTTTATACCCCTGTTCCGCCCTTTAAAAGCTACCTTTGCCCTCGCACCATAAATTTTATCATGCCTTCACCCAAATTTGAAGCCTTAGGAATCGAAGAGGGACTTTTACAGTCCATTAAAGTATTAGGTTTTACAGAACCCACGCCCATCCAGGAAAAAGCCATACCGGTTTTGCTCCAGGGCACCCGTGATTTTATCGGACTGGCCCAGACCGGTACCGGAAAAACAGCAGCTTTCGGATTGCCGTTGCTGCAATTGATCGATAAAGAACAACGCTATCCCCAGGCCCTGATTATTTGTCCGACCCGGGAACTCTGCCTCCAGATCACCAGCGACCTTGAAAAATTCAAGAACAAATCCGAAAGATTATCAGTAACGGCTGTTTACGGAGGTGCATCTATCGGAGAGCAGATCCGCAGCCTTAAAAAGGGGACCCATATCATCGTCGCCACCCCGGGCCGTTTGATCGATCTGATCGAACGCAAGGCAGTGAACCTTGAGCAGGTGGAATACATTGTGCTGGATGAAGCCGATGAAATGCTGAACATGGGTTTCAAAGACGATATTGAATTTGTACTGAAGAATACACCGAACCGCCAGAGCACCTGGTTGTTCAGTGCCACCATGCCACCGGAGATCAGACAGGTGAGTAAGCGATACATGGATAAGCCCTTTGAGATCACCATTGGTAAAACCAATGAAGGAGCTTCCAATATTGACCACCAGTATTATGCCACCCAGCACCATAACCGCTATGAAGTATTAAAGCGGATCATTGATTTCAATCCCGGTATTTATGGGATCGTGTTCGCCAGAACAAAAATGGATACCCAGGAAATTGCTGAAAAACTCACCCGGGAAGGATATGATATTGATTCGATTCATGGTGACCTGACCCAGCAGCAAAGAGATAAAGTGATGGGCTTGTTCCGCGATAAAAGTGTGAAGCTCCTTGTTGCAACGGATGTGGCAGCAAGGGGTATTGATGTAAAGGGAATCACCCATGTTATCAACTATGAATTACCTGATGATGTGGAAGTATATACCCACCGCAGTGGCCGTACCGGAAGGGCGGGAAGCAGTGGTGTGTCTGTATCGATCGTTACTCCCAAGGAAGTGTACCGGCTCCGGCAGATCGAAAGAATTGTAAAGACCCAGTTCCATAAAATGGATATCCCAAGTGGTAAAGATGTTTGCCGCAAACAGTTTTTCCATTTTATTGACAAGATGCTGCAGGCCGATATCAGTCATGGCGAGTATGAAACTTATCTTCCTGTGCTCAAGGAAAAGTTTGCCAATGTAGAAAAGGAGGAAATTCTGCAAAGGGTGGCGGCGCTTGAGTTTGACCGATTCCTGAAGTACTATGAAAATGCTGCCGACCTCAATATGCGGGATGACAGGCGCAGTGATCGGCGGTCAGAAAGAACCGAAAGCCGACCGGGAAGAGAAAGCCGCGGAAAGTCTTTCAGCGGAGAAGGTAATTACCAACGCTTGTTTGTAAATCTTGGAACCAAGGATGGATTTTATAAAGCAAGCTTCCTGCAGTTTATTCTTGATCTCAGTGATCTCCGTAAAGATGTACTCGGAAAAATTGATATGAAGGAGATGAACAGCTGGGTGGAAGTGGAAGCAGGAGCAGCCAAAAAAATGATCAAGGCCATCGATGGCAAGAATTTCAAAGGACGTAAGATCCGGATGAATGATGCTGAAAGTGGTGGACGCCGTAAAAATTAATAAAATAGATTTTGAATCATCAGCATCGCTGATTACATTTGAAGCATGAACAGCGTGAAAGCATACTTTGGTTATTATTTTTATTACTTCTTTTTTGGAAAGAGGCCGGGTATGCTTTTGTTGACAGCGAAATAGAACAACTAAAAATCAACATAAGAGTCCCGGCCAGCACAGGCCGGGATTTTTTTTATCCCTCCATCAACGGAGGTAACAATGAAAAAGTTTTTATGAAAGTTTCGATACAGGGATACGAGGGCAGTTTTCACCAGGTAGCCGCGCAATTGTTTCATGGAAAACAGGTGGAAGTGATCTGTTGTGATACCTTCCGGGAAGTAGTTAAAATCGCCGCCAATAAAAAAGAAAGCGACGGGGGCGTGATGGCCATTGAAAATTCCATCGCGGGCAGCATCCTGCCCAATTATAATTTATTACAGAAAAGCAATCTCCGGATTATCGGGGAAATCTATCTCCAGATCAGGCAGAACCTCCTCGTGAATCCCGGTGTCACCCTCGATGATATCCGGGAAGTGCATTCACATACGATGGCCTTACAGCAATGTGATGCTTTTCTGGATAAATACAAATGGAAGCTGGTGGAAACAGATGACACGGCCCTGAGTGCAAAACATATTCATCAGCACCGGAGCCGCCATACCGCCGCTATTGCCAGCAAACTGGCAGCCGATCTTTATCAGCTGGAAGTACTGGCACCGAATATCCATACCATGAAGAATAATTATACCCGCTTTCTGATGCTGCAGCGGGAAGAAGTTTTTCAAACGGATCAGGAAGCCAATAAAGCTTCGGTTACTTTTCATACCGATCACTCCAGAGGAAGTCTGGCCAGGGTACTCAGCCGGATTGCCAACGGAGGAATCAATCTCAGTAAGCTGCAGAGTTTTCCTATTCCCGGGACTGAATTCAAATATGCTTTTCATGCTGATATGGAATTCGACAGCATCGGTCAGTTTGAAGAAGTGATCAGTGATATAAAACCTATGACGGAAGCGATTAAAATTTACGGTGTTTATAAAAGAGGAATCTGGAAATAAATTTTCCATAGCTGGAACAATAACAAAGTATGAAGACAAGTAAAAGATTAAAAGGTATCGGTGAATATTATTTCTCACAGAAACTGCGGGAGATCGAGGAATTGAATAAAACCGGTACTCCGGTATTGAACCTGGGTATTGGAAGTCCGGATCTTCCCCCGCATCCTGATGTTATTAAAACATTACAGGAAGAAGCTGCCAGACCCAATGTTCACGCTTATCAGTCTTATAAGGGTTCGCCGCTGTTGCGCAAGGCTATGGCCAACTGGTACCAGCAATGGTATGGGGTAACACTGAATCCGGATACTGAGATCCTGCCACTGATCGGAAGTAAAGAGGGAATCATGCATATCTGTATGACCTATTTAAATAAAGGAGATGAAGTGCTGGTACCGGATCCCGGTTACCCAACCTATAGCAGTGCCATCAAACTGGCAGGGGGAAAAGCAGTTCCTTATGACTTACTTGCCTCGAATCAATATGAGCCGGATTTTGATCAGTTGAAAAAGAAAGCGGGAAAGATTAAACTGATGTTTGTCAATTATCCGCAGATGCCCACCGGGCAATTGCCATCCGTGGTGCTGATGGAAAAGCTGGTACGTTTCGCCAGAAAGAATAATATCCTGATTGTACATGATAATCCTTACAGTTTTATCCTGAACGACCAACCCATGAGTCTGCTCTCCGTGAAAGGCGCAAAGGAAGTGGTGATTGAATTGAATTCATTGAGCAAGTCACACAATATGGCTGGCTGGAGAGTGGGGATGCTTTGCGGCTCACCGGAAAGAATAGAAGAAGTATTGCGATTCAAAAGTAATATGGACAGCGGGATGTTTCTGCCGGTTCAGCTGGCTGCAGCAAAAGCGCTTGGTTTAGGTAAAGAGTGGCATGCATCCGTGAATGAAGTGTACCGGACCCGGAGAGAAAAGGTTTTTCAATTACTGGATCTGTTAGGATGCCGTTATTCGAAAGAACAGGCGGGTATGTTTGTCTGGGCGGCTATTCCCGGAAAATATAAAGACGGTTTTGAGCTGAGTGATGATGTCCTGAATAAAGCCAGGGTGTTTATTACACCAGGTGGCATATTCGGAAGGGCCGGTACTGCTTATATCAGGGTCAGTCTATGCAGTCCGGTTGAGAAATTTGAAGAAGCCATTCAAAGAATACAGGCAAAAGCGGAGCCGGATAAAACCGCTTCAAACTAAAAATGTAAAATGGAAAGGAAAAGAATAGCAATCGTGGGTACAGGTCTTATCGGAGGTTCTCTGGCCATTCAATTGCACGAGAAAAAACTTTCTTCCCGGCTGATTGGGGTGGATGCTAATCCTGTTCATGCCCAACAGGCGCTGGAACTGGAACTGGTGGATGAACTTTTATCACTGGAAGAGGCCATCCCGCAGTCTGATGTGATTGTACTGGCGATACCAGTTGACAGTCTGGTTGCTTTACTTCCCCGGATACTGGACATGGTTGATCAGCAGATTGTGCTGGATCTCGGTTCCACCAAGTCACAATTAATTGAAACGGTAAAGGATCATCCTAAACGGGGAAGATATGTAGCGACCCATCCGATGTGGGGTACAGAATACAGTGGTCCGGCTGCTGCAGTGCGGGGTGCTTATGAAAACAAAGCCGTGATCATTTGTAATGCGGCCGAGACTGATGCAGATGCCCTGCAATGGGTGAAGCTGATGTATAAAAAAATCGGCATGCATTTACTGGATATGGAAGCGAAAGCACATGACCTGCATGCGGCCTATGTCAGTCATATTTCCCATATCACTTCTTTTGCACTGGCCAACACGGTATTGCAAAAGGAAAAAGAAGAGAATGCCATCTTCGAACTGGCATCTGCCGGTTTTGAAAGTACGGTGCGATTGGCTAAAAGTAACCCGGCCATGTGGGTGCCCATTTTTTTGCAGAACCGGGAAAATGTGCTGGATGTGCTCAATGAGCACATTGCACAGCTGACCAGGTTCAGGGATTCGATTCAGGAAGGTGAAACAGAACAACTGCGGAATTTAATTGAGCAGGCCAATACCATTAAAAGAATCATCCGGTAAATTCCGGAAACGGATCAACATTTAAAAGATAACGAAAAATATATGACCCCCTTTCTGTCCTTCTTACCGGACAGGGAGATTAAATTTGTAAAAATGCAAACAACAGCAGCAACATTGAATGAAAAAGTACAGGCCGTCTGGAATAAGCGTCCGATGATCATCAGCGGACCCTGTAGTGCCGAAACAGAAGAACAACTAATTGCAACTGCACAAAGATTAGCCGCCACCGGAAAAGTGGATATGCTCAGGGCCGGTATCTGGAAACCGCGTACCAAACCAGGAATGTTTGAGGGGGTAGGAGCAAAGGGATTACCCTGGTTGCAGCAGGCTAAAAAATTAACCGGACTTCCGACAACCGTGGAAGTAGCAACAGGCAAACAGGTTCAGGATGCACTGACTTTTGATGTGGATGTACTATGGATCGGTGCCCGTACAACCGTCAATCCCTTCAGTGTTCAGGAACTGGCCGATGCATTAAGAGGTGTTGATGTACCCGTACTGATCAAGAATCCGGTGAATCCCGATATGGAATTATGGAGTGGTGCAGTGGAAAGAGTGGCCCGGGCCGGTATCAAACAAATTGGTTTGATTCATCGAGGATTCAGTTCCTATGGAAATACGGAATACCGCAATGCACCCATGTGGCATTTGGCCATAGATATGAAACTGAAATATCCGGATATGCCATTTATCAATGATCCTTCACATATCTGTGGCCGCCGGGATATTTTACTCGATACCATGCAAAAAGCGATTGACCTGGATTATGACGGATTCATTATTGAAAGTCATATCGACCCGGACAATGCCTGGAGTGATGCCAAGCAGCAGGTAACCCCTGAGCGGCTGGCTGAAATGCTCGATAGTATTGTGTGGAGGAGAGAGGATGTAAACTCAGAAGAATACCATGCGGCATTGGAGAAACTGCGTCAGCAGATCAATCAGCTGGATGATGAACTCATGCAGATCCTCAGCCGCCGGATGATCATTGCTGAACAGATTGGTCAGTATAAAAAAGACAATAATATCACCATCCTGCAAACTAACCGCTGGAATGAAATCATTGAACGGGCCACCGCACGTGGAGAAAAAATCGGTCTGAGCAAGGAATTTATTACCCGGTATTTTGATGCGGTGCATATGGAAAGTATTAATCATCAGAAGAAGGTGTTGGATAGCTAGTGGCAAGTGGTGAGTGGGGGAGTAGGGTTCGGCTAGTGGGGTTCGGTTAGTAGGGAAGAAGTCGGGAAGTCCGGAAGAAAGGCGCTAGTCATTTCATCGTTATGATTTCATTTGTTCGTCTGTTCTTAATTTGGGGGAGTGGCGAGTGGGGATCGGCTAGTAGGGTTCGGTAAGTAGAGTTCGGCGAGTGGGGGAGGGAAGGAGCCGCTTTGAAGTAGCTAAACGGTACAATTGCAGGGCGGTTTAATTTTTCATTTCTGATTTATTTGTCTCTTGTTTCTTGTATTTTTTTAAAGTATGGAAAAACGTCGTTTTCAATTTTCAAATTCTTCTACTGAACTGCATTTTGCAGCAGGGTTCAGTACGTTAAAAAAAATAACGGATCCCAAAGCAAGTATTCTGATCACGGATGAAAATGTATTCAATGCTCATACCAAAAAGTTTAAGGGGTGGAACACCATCGTCCTGAAGCCCGGAGAAGAATTTAAAGTACAGTCCACTGTGGATGCGGTGATTGAACAGCTGATTGCTATGGAAGCTGACCGTAAAACCACATTGGTGGGAGTAGGGGGCGGTGTCATTACTGATCTCACTGGTTATGTGGCATCGGTGTATATGCGTGGGGTTCGTTTTGGGTTTGTGCCCACTTCTATCCTGGGATTGGTGGATGCTTCCATCGGTGGGAAGAATGGCATTGATGTTGGTGTTTATAAGAATATGGTGGGCGTGATCCGGCAGCCGGCCTTTATTTTACATGATATGCTCTTCCTGAATAGTCTTCCGCAAGCTGAATGGGAGAATGGTTTTGCCGAGGTTATTAAACATGCCTGTATCAAAGATGCCCGGATGTTTGCGGAACTGGAATCCTCTTCTTTAAAGCATTACCAGGGAAAGAAGAAGACTGTCTGCCGCTTGATTCAGCAAAATGCGCTGATCAAACTCAGGGTGGTGCAGCAGGATGAATTTGAAAAAGGGGATCGCCGTTTATTAAATTTTGGTCATACGCTGGGTCATGCACTTGAAACACAGTATGAATTATTGCATGGACAGGCGATTGCAATTGGCATGACCTATGCCTGTCATATTTCAGAAAAGCTTTGTGGGTTTAAACAAACTGAGAAGGTGGTCAAACTCCTGTCTGAATATAATCTCCCCACTTATGCAAGCTTTGACCGGCAAAAAGTATTTGAGGTGCTGAAGATGGATAAGAAAAGGGAAAGGAAGGAAATGAATTATGTGCTGCTGGAAAAAATCGGGAAGGGGGTTGTTAAAACCATCTCTTTGTCACAATTAGAAAAAATAATTACAGATTTATAAAATATATGTTGTGTAAAGCCTGTCACCGGATTAGTGACGGAGTTTCGATCGATGCGCAAATAAATGTATTCATCGCAGTAATCAATCAATGAAAGCAACCATCCGTCCATCCCGTCTAAAAGGAAGTATCCTGGCACCGGCCTCCAAGAGTTCGATGCAAAGAGCCTGCGCTGCAGCCTTATTACATAAAGGAATATCCAGGTTACAGAATCCCGGTCATTCCAATGACGATAAAGCTGCGATCGGCATTATCCAGGCACTGGGTGCAACCGTGACGCATGAGCAGGATGCATTGCTCATCCAGAGCCAGGGGGTGCAGCCGGTGGCTGATTCAATTCATTGCGGAGAGAGCGGTTTAAGTTTCCGGATGTTTACGCCCCTGGTGGCCCTGAGCAATCAGAAAATCGCGATCAATGGATCCGGAAGCCTGTTAACAAGGCCCATGCATTTTTTTGATGAAGTCCTTCCGCAACTCGATGTAAAGATCAGCAGTAACGAAGGTAAATTACCGATGACCGTACAGGGGCCATTACGACCTGCCAATATTGAAGTGGATGGCTCATTGAGTTCACAGTTTCTGACCGGACTCTTAATGGCTTATGGATCTTTTGGTAAAACATCAGCTAACCGTTTGCAGGAAGAAATTACTATCAGGGTAAAAGACCTCAAGAGTAAACCCTATATTGATCTTACACTGGAGGTCATGAAGCAATTCGGATTGAATGCACCCCTGCATACTGATTACGAAACATTTGTTTTCAGGAATCAACCGGCAACTGATGCCAGTGATTCTCCTGTGGAATATATGGTAGAAGGGGACTGGAGTGGTGGTGCTTTTCTCCTGGTGGCAGGCGCCATTGCGGGGCCGCTAACAGTGCGGGGACTTGATCTTCAATCCACCCAGGCCGACCGGGCCATTATTGATGCATTGATGGCAGCAAATGCCGCGATTGCCATGGACGGAAAAGGAATTACGGTTCATCCCGGGGAAATGGACGGATTTTATTTTGATGCCACGGATTGCCCTGATTTATTTCCGCCCCTGGTGGCATTGGCAGCCTATTGTAATGGAAAAACAACCATCCGGGGAGTGAGCCGGTTATTGCATAAGGAAAGTAACCGGGCTATAACCCTGCAGGATGAGTTTGATAAAATGGGGGTGTATATTGAACTGGAAGGAGATATAATGATCATTCATGGAAGCGAAATAATAAAGGGGGCTGATGTTCATTCACAGCATGATCACCGGATTGCGATGGCCTGTGCTGTAGCTGCATTAAATGCAGTGGATGAAACCGTAATTGAGGAAGCGGGTGCAGTGAATAAATCTTACCCTGATTTTTTTAAAGACCTTGAGAAATTGGGTGCTGACGTATCTTTAGATAACAAGATTAAATTACATGAATAGTTTTGGGCGGCTTTTCCGGATTTCCATTTTTGGCGAATCACATGGTGACTGTGTGGGTATTACCATTGATGGTTGCCCGGCAGGATTGCCATTGACTGCTGAAGATCTGCTGCCTGATCTGGAAAGAAGAAAAGGAGGGCAGGGGAAGGGCACCACTCCCCGAAAAGAAGAGGACTACCCGCTTTTTAAAAGTGGATTATTCAATGGAAAGACAACCGGTTTTCCGATCACGATTTTATTTGAGAACAAGAATACAAGGAGTGAGGACTACGATAAACAACGGAGCATTCCCCGTCCTGGTCATGCTGACTGGGTGGCACATCAGAAGTTTGGCGGACATGAAGATTACCGGGGTGGCGGACATTTCAGTGCCCGCTTAACTACAGGTATCGTTGCAGCGGGAGCCATTGCAAAGAAGTTGTTGAATTGGGGATTTTCACCTCAGTTGTTTTTTCAAAATCAAGGAGAGACCTCACCCCTGACCCCTCTCCAAAGGAGAGGGGAAACCGGCGGAGTTTTAATACCCGGGTACATGACAACCCCTGTTGAAAGCTGGACTTTTCTTGCTGAATTCGCCAGACAGAATAGGAAAAACGCAACTCCTGCAGAAGATAAGTTATGGCAGGAACTCAGGAACCGGAAAGTACATGGATTTAAATTCCGTAGGCAGCATCCGGTGAATGGCTTTATACCTGATTTTGTTTGTCTTCCCAAAAAACTGATAATTGAAATTGATGGTGCTTACCATAATGAAGCAGTACAAAAAAAATACGATGAGTTAAGAACAAAGTGGCTTTCCGCTACACAATATTCAATCCTACGGTTTACCAATGAGGAAGTGTTGGAGCAAATGGAGAAAGTTATTGAGACAATCGGGAAATTTTTACTTTCGGCGACCAGCCAACCTGATCCAAAGGAGCGGGAGCAGGAGAATGATGAAAACTCTCCCTCTCCTTTGGAGAGGGAGTTGGAGGGTGAGGTCACATTGTCTGCCATTACAATCAACGCTTATGTAACAGAAATCGCCGGCGAAAAAGACCTTGAACAAGGTTTGCAAAAAGCCATTGATGCCAAAGATTCCGTAGGCGGGCTAGTTGAATGCAGGGTCAGCGGATTACCTGTGGGATTAGGAGAACCTTATTTTGATTCACTGGAATCTTCTTTATCCCATATTGTTTTCGCCATACCTGCCGTCAGAGGAATTGAATTCGGAACCGGCTTTGCGGCGGCAAAAATGTTTGGCAGTGCGCACAACGATGCCATTGAAGATATGCAAGGAACCACCCGGACGAATCATGCCGGTGGGGTGGTTGGTGGCATCAGCAATGGAAATGAATTGGTATTCCGGCTGGCTGTTAAACCAACATCATCTACTCCAAAAGAACAAAACAGCCTGAACTGGGATACCGGTACTACGGAGGATTTTACGATTAAAGGACGCCATGATTTATGTGTGGCTTTAAGAGCACCGGTTATTGTGGAAGCAGTAACTGCCATCGTGCTGGCCGATTTCATGTTGCTTCATCAACAAATAAAACGGGTGCTATAATGCCAATTATTTATCATGTTGCTTTTGCCGATGCCTGGGAGGACGCCTTACAAAAAGGGGCTTATGAACATCCCTCTTTGAAAGAGGAAGGGTTTATACATTGTTCACAGGAACATCAGGTGGCGGGTGTGCTGGAAAGGTATTTTGAAGGGAAAACCAATCTGGTAAAACTGGTGATTGATACAGATTTGCTGACCAGTCACTATGTATTTGACTGGTCACCTACCACTCAGGATACATTCCCTCATATCTATGGATCCATCAATGTTTCGGCAGTCACTGATGTGATCCCGCTATAATTCCTTAGCCAGCTTTTTAAATTCAATATCCAGTATTTCAAATTTTACTGCGGATGGCCAGGAATAATGCCACCATTCATCCGCATAAGGCTTGAATCCGTTTTGTTCCATTAAGGATTTCAGTAACTGACGGTTCTGCATCACCGCTTCCGGCAATTTCGAAAAACCCTGATGTGCCGTATCGGAAAAATTATCGAAACCGGTTCCCATGTTCAGCTCCTGACCTGTCTTTAGTGTTATAATGGTAAGATCAACAGCGATGCCGCGGTTGTGGCCACTCCCGTTCCGGGGATGGGCAACAAATCTTTCATCCCTGATCAGCTCCCAGAATTTTACGGTTACCGAATAGGGCCGGTAGGCATCAAATATTTTCAGTCCCAGTCCTTTTTTGGCCAGTTCCTCCTGTACTTTTTTCAAAGCCTCAGCAGCCGGCTTTCTTAAAAAAGTATGCCGGGTTCCCGCGGGATACATCAGCCGGTGCATAAAATTATTGGTGCTGGCATAGCGAAGATCATAAATGATGCCTGGGATGGTCAGCTTCAGCTCTACCATAGTTTTATTCGGATCCTGCTTTACCTGTTTTTTGTATTGCTCATATTTATCAGTCACCGGTGGCCTGATATACCCGGTATCCTGTGCAACCATTGTGTAAAAGGGGGCAGTTATAAAAAAAATACTGCAGCTGATATAACTGCGGAAAGCTTTTTGTAATTTGTTTTGCATCCGGCCGTACCTTATTTATATGTAAATTACCTGAAAAACCGGATGCCACCATACGGACCAATATGAGCCACTACATTTCTTTTTTGCGGTTGACCTTTTCCATTGCAGTGATAACTGTTATCCATTCCTGTGGTGACGGGGGAGGTCAGTCTGTCAACCATGCCTCCAGTCCGGAAGAACTCAGCCAGAAAACCAATGCACTCATTGCTGATATATTGAAGAGCGGCGCGACAGCTGATGCAGATTCCGGATTCAGATTAGAACAGGCCGATCTGGTGAAGCTGATTTATACGCAAAACAATAACCAGGCTATCTGGGCTGCCGGACAGCAATGGAAGACGGGAGCTGATTCTTTACAGGCGATTATTCAATCGGCCAGGTTGCTGGGGCTTTTTCCGGAAGATTACCATGCAACTGCACTTGGCAGTATCTGGCAGGAAATGGTAATGGATAGTCTGGCGAAATATGCAAAAAGGGATGCCATGCTGTGGGCAAAGGCCGACCTGATGCTGACCGATGCATTTGCCCAACTGGTTCATGATATCAAACTGGGAAAACTGCCCAATGACAGTATCAGTTTAAATAAGGACACTGTCATTAATACCAGTTGGTTGTTGCCGGAATTAAATAAGCTAAAAGAAACAGGTGCTTTCAGCCAGTTCATTCGTTCTCTGGAGCCGGATCATCTGGCTTATCACGAGATTAAAAAAGGTATTCCTGATTTTTTGGAACATGCGCAGTTTAAAACTTTTACCAAAGTGCCTGGAAAAGAACAGGCAGGCTATAAAGCCGCCTTGCAAAAGCGATTATTTGAAGGAGGGTATATATCTTTTGATTCTGTTGCGGCGGATTCCGTTCAGTTATCTGAAGCAGTGAAAAAATTTCAGAAAGAAAAGGGATTGACGGTCGATGGACGGGCAGGGGAGGGTACGGTTCGTATGCTGAATCTGTCGGATGAGGAAAAATTCATCCGGATAGCTATCAGCCTGGATAAATTTAAAAAGCTGCCGGCTCAGATGCCGGAAAAGTATATCTGGGTTAATACCTCGTCCAATTATCTGGATATGGTGGAAAACGGGAAAATTGCATTTACTTCCAGAGTTATTTGCGGGAAGCCTAAGACCCGGACACCTTTGCTCAATAGTGCTATTTCTGTTTTGATTACCTACCCGCAGTGGGTGCCACCACCCAGTATCGTTTCCAAGGAAATCCTGCCGGCCGTGAAAAAGAACCCCGGTTATTTGTCTAAGAAGGGTTTCAGCCTGCTGGATAAGGACGGAAATGAAGTGGATCCTTATTCGGTGGACTGGTCAAAATACAGCAAGGGAATTCCATACCGGATTGTTCAGGGAAGCGGGGATGCCAATGCCCTGGGCATAATCAAGTTCCATTTTGACAATAAATACTCGGTTTACCTGCATGATACCAATCAGCGCTACCTATTCTCCAATGCCATGCGGTCCCTGAGCCATGGCTGCGTCCGGGTGCAGGACTGGCAGAAACTGGCCCGGTATATCCTCCGGGTGGATAGTTTACAGGCCCCCCGGAACTTTCATACCGGGGATTCGATGCGGGTCTGGCTGGCCAATAAAGAGAAGCACCATATCCAAATCAGGAATAAAATGCCTGTTTTTATCCGGTATCTGACCTGTGAGGGCCGGGAGGGTAATCTGGTGTTTTATGATGATGTATATGGGGAAGACCGGTATCTCCGGGAAAAATACTATACCCGCTCCGCCGCCTTTTAGCCCCTTTTTTCACATGTTTTCTACAGCCTGACAGGCTGCACAACCCTATGAATCATAGCTAAATAATTTATTTCCTGATATTAAACTTACCCGTTATTTTTGTTTAGATTAAAACCAAACTATCTCTTTATGAAGAAGATACTGTCTGCATTAATTGCACTGTACCTGCTTGTACCTGCCAGTTACGGTCAAGAAGATGAAATTAGACCTAAGGCGCTCGGTATTAGTTTTTTTGTAAACGATTTTGTTACTCCTGCCCGTATACGTTCCAGTTCATTGGTAAAAGTATTGGCTGACAAAAAACTGGCTAAGCTCAGTGAAATGAGTCCTGGTATTGCCATTAATTATTTTAAAGGGCTCAGGAAGCATGTTGATTATGCATTATCAGTTGGCGGTACTTTTCTTCGTTACCCGATGCCAAATAAATCATTTGGCACAGATAAATTATTGCTGGAAGCTTCCGGTTCTGTTAATCTGAAAATGATGACTGAGAAGTATTGGGTACAGCCTTATATTTCATTAGGCGTTTCCGGTCATAAATACCTGAATTATTATGGCGCCAATCTTCCATTAGGTGTTGGGCTGAAAATAAATTTCCTGGATGATGCACATTTGTTTCTGACCTCTACATACCGGGTTCCCCTGACGACTGAAACTTCCAACTATCATTTACAGCATGCCTTAGGGGTTGCTGCCCGTCTGGGTAAGAAACCGGAGCCTAAAGTTGTGGTACTTGACCGTGATGGTGATGGAGTTCCTGATAATGTGGATGCCTGTCCGGATGTACCTGGCCCCGCTGCAACACAAGGTTGTCCTGACCGTGATGGCGATGGTATCCTGGATAAAGATGATAAATGTCCCGATGTAAAAGGTCTGGCTAAATACCAGGGATGTCCGATTCCGGATACCGATAAAGATGGTATCAACGATGAGGAAGATAAATGTCCGACTGTTCCGGGTCTTGCCCGTTACCAGGGTTGCCCGATTCCGGATACAGATAAAGATGGCATCAATGACGAAGAAGACAAATGCCCCACTGTTCCTGGTGTAGCCCGTTACCAGGGTTGTCCGATTCCGGATTCTGATGGTGATGGTGTCAATGATGAAGAAGATAAATGTCCGAATCTGAAAGGTGTTCCTGAAAATCAGGGTTGCCCGATTATCCCCGAGGAAATCAAAAAGCGTATTAGTGTTGCTGCCAAAAATATCCTGTTCGAAACCGGTAAGTCCATCCTTCGCCCCAGTTCTTTCAAAGGACTGAACGATGTGGCCAAGATCATGGCTGAAAATCCTGAAATCGAACTCGCCATTGATGGTCATACTGATAATGTTGGTGCCGATGCTTATAACCAGACGCTGAGTGAAAACAGGGCCAATGCCGTGAAGAAATACCTGGTTAGTAAAGGAGTGGATGAGAGCCGTATTGCCGCTACCGGTTATGGTGAAACCAAGCCGATTGCCACAAACAATACTGCTGCCGGTCGCCAGCAGAACAGACGGTCTGAACTGACCCTCAGTTATTATAAATAAGTTATCTGAGAAGAGATATTAAATGTCCCGCTAATAAGGCGGGACATTTTTTTTCCGGTAAATCAATTTTTAAAGTCTGGTTTCAGAAGCCGGATAGGGGCTCGAGGTTAATTTGGCCCTTTAATCATTGATTTTCAGGCAACTGAATAAATTATCCAGGTCGGATATCTGGTAAACAATTCCTTCTTTTTTGTTCCGTTTTTTTCCTACCTTTGCGGCGCCATTAAGAGAAGCATTTGTGGGATTGAAACCTGAGGCGGGCTTTTTCTTCAAGTGGCAGTCTATGAGAGTCTAAATCAACATATCAGCTTTTTTCCCTCCCGGGACAACCATTATATACAGCTGATCTTACCAGGAAAAATACAGGGAACTGTTCGGAATTAAAGTTAGAAAAGAGGGACAGGTACCGGTACTTCAAATAAATCAAATTAAAAATCAATCATTAAAAGAGGCGAAGGTGAAAGCCTGGCCTACGGTAACAAACAACAATTGTCATGGCAGACTTAAAATTTCAAAGAAACTTCGGAATCGCCGCGCACATTGATGCGGGCAAGACCACCACTACGGAGCGTATCCTCCGTTATACAGGAATGATCCACCGGATTGGTGAGGTGCACGATGGTGCCGCTACCACTGACTGGATGGAGCAGGAAAAGGAAAGAGGTATTACGATTACCTCTGCAGCGGTAAGCTGTCAGTGGAATTTCCCGACTGTATTGGGTAAAGCTACTCCTGATACTAAAAAGTATTCTTTTAATATCATTGATACTCCGGGTCACGTGGACTTTACTGTAGAGGTAGAGCGTTCCATGCGTGTACTGGATGGTCTGATCGCCCTGTTTTCTGCTGTGGATGGTGTGGAGCCTCAGTCGGAGACTGTTTGGCGCCAGGCCAACCGTTATGGTGTTCCCCGTATCGGGTTTGTAAACAAAATGGACCGTGCCGGTGCTGACTTCCTGATGGTGGTTAAGCAGGTGAAAGAAATGCTGGGTTCCAAAGCCGTTCCGCTGCAGTTACCAATTGGTGCTGAAGATGATTTCAAGGGTGTTGTAGACCTGATCAAAATGAAAGGGATCATCTGGCATATGGAAACAGAAGGTATGACTTTTGATGAAATTGAAGTACCTGCTGATCTGCTGGAAGAAGCAAAAGAGTGGAGAGCATCTCTGGTGGAAGCAGTAGCAGAATATGATGATAAGCTGATGGAGAAATTCTTTGAAGATCCCAACAGCATTACAGAAGATGAAATGCATGAAGCCATCCGCAAAGCAACGGTTGATCTGAGCATCGTTCCGATGATGTGTGGTTCATCTTTTAAGAATAAAGGGGTTCAAACTGCACTGGATGCGGTTTGCCGTTACCTGCCCTCACCGGTGGATATTCCGGATACCAAGGGTACCCATCCTGATACAGGTGAGGAACTGACCCGTAAGGCAGATCCGAAAGAACCATTTGCGGCCCTGGCCTTTAAAATCATGACCGATCCTTTCGTGGGTCGTCTGGCCTTCTTCCGGTGCTATTCTGGTCACCTGGATGCCGGTTCTTATGTATTGAATGTAAGAAGTGGTAAAAAGGAAAGGATCAGCCGGATCATGAAAATGTTTGCCAATAAGCAGAACCCGATTGATTTCATCGAGGCTGGTGATATCGGAGCCGCTGTTGGTTTCAAGGAAATCAAAACCGGTGATACCCTTTGTGATGAAGATCATCCGATCACCCTGGAGAATATGTTCATCCCTGAGCCGGTAATCGCGGTAGCGGTAGAACCGAAAACACAGGCTGACGTGGATAAAATGGGTATGGCTATTGCCAAGCTGGTGGAAGAAGATCCTACCCTGCGTGTAAATACAGATGAGGATACCGGTCAGACCATCCTTCGTGGAATGGGTGAGCTGCACCTGGAGATCATCATTGACCGTATGCGCCGTGAATTTAAAGTAGAAGTAAATCAGGGTGCACCACAGGTGGCTTATAAAGAAGCATTCAATGCTACTGTAGAGCACAGGGAAACTCTGAAAAAACAAACCGGTGGTCGTGGTAAATTCGCCGATATCCAGTTCAGTCTGGGACCTGTAGATGCAGAATGGAAAGCAGAGAATCCTGATAAGCAATACCAGTTTGTCAACGATCTGTTTGGAGGATCTATTCCCCGTGAATTTGTTCCTGCCATTCAGAAAGGTTTTGAACAATCAATGACCACAGGGGTACTGGCCAACTACCCGGTTGATAATATGAAGATCCGAGTATTTGACGGTAGCTTCCACGCGGTTGACTCTGACTCGATGTCTTTCGAACTTTGTG
>DAORJS010000002.1:0-56218 GCA_035439185.1 Chitinophagaceae bacterium | reverse complement strand
GGTTTAAAAGCACCAACTCATACGGGTTATATCTTGGCGGGTGTGGGAGTGATGTTAATCGCTATTCCTTTCACCGGTTTGCTGGGTGAACTAAACCGGAATATTCCATTTCCTAAAGGAATGGCCAGCTGGATGCACGAACAGGAAGTGGATGCTGCCAGAACCATTCAGGCATTATTATCCAGACATACACCCGGTGATCTTTTGCTGAACCTGCTCTGTGTGGCCGGATTTGCAGCGGTTGGAGAAGAGTTATTGTTCAGAGGAGTGGTCCAGCGAATATTGATCAAATTGTTTAAAAGCCCTTTCGTTGGGATCCTGGTTTCAGCGGCCTTGTTTTCTGCCATGCATATGCAGTTTTATGGTTTTTTCCCAAGACTGGCCCTGGGTATATTGCTGGGACTGATCTTCTGGTACAGCGGAAGCCTGTGGATAGCCATGCTGGCGCATTTTGTTTATGATGCTGTACTGATTATTCTGGCCTATAATAATCCTTCCATGCTGGCTGAAGAAAATAGTCTGCCCATAAAAAACCTGATCCTTGCCGGCAGTATCAGTTTTCTGTTCGTGATGATGTTACTGATCTGGATGCGGAAAAAAACTGTTACCACTTATGCATCTGTTTATGCAGATGATGCAGTGCCGGTGAAAAACCATCCTTTTGATTTTGATAAAAACACTCCTGAATAAATTCACAGCCAACTGCTGCTATCAATATGGCATTTAACTGGTCCACTTTCAAGACAAGATCCCTGACTGCCCTGGTATTTGTAGTGATCATGCTCACCGGATTGCTATGGAATCACTGGAGTTTTTTTGTACTCTTTTCCATCATTCATTTTGGATGCTGGTGGGAGTATTTCAAACTCACGGAAAAAATTCACCATACCTCTTTTCATATTTATACCAAAATGGGGATGATGCTGGCGGGATTTGGAATCCTGCTTTGGCTGAGCGGGCCGGCTTATCATTTCAATCAATACAGTTTTAAGGATAATTTTTCGATGCCGGTATCCGCTGCCGGATTTATCCTGATGATCATCGGGGTTTTAAGAGGGGATGCTGTAAATGTAAAGGGATATGGAATGGCCGGAATGGGTATCCTGTATATTTCATTGAGCTGGGGCATGATGATTGATTTAAACGGAATTATTCTCACCCGTAAAATCCATGACAATCATTTAAATGATGTGGTAATTTCAGCCGTAGCTGTATTTCCTTCTGTTATCATTTTTACCATCTGGATCAACGATACCATGGCTTATATTGTTGGTTCATTTATTGGCAAAACAGCTTTGTCAGTTATTTCACCGAAAAAGACCTGGGAAGGTACAATCGGAGGAGTTTTACTTGCTGTAACTCTGATGGCAGTACTGATCTTTAAAGTATTTGAATTTGCTGAAGCAGCAGACTGGTACCATTGGCTGATCATTCCGGCTATTGCGGTCATTGCTGGCACTTTCGGAGATTTGCTGGAATCCAAATTAAAACGGATGGCAGGTGTAAAAGACAGTGGCTCCCTCATGCCCGGACATGGCGGATTTTTAGACCGTTTCGATTCTCTGCTCCTGGCTACCCCCGCAGTATGGGTATATGTCAGGGTTTTTATGCAATGATGGATGACCCTTTCTCATTTACTATATTTGCCGCATGACGATCCACAAAGAAGGCTATAAGTCAATTGCCATTGCGGTTTTGCTATTCAGCATTATTAATCTCCTGTCTTTTTATTTCCTCAGTTATTCCCTGCCCATTCTGAGCTGGCTGATCTTTCTGGTCACAGCTGCAATGCTGGCACTGGTGATCTCTTTTTTCAGGATACCCAAAAGAGTGCATACAATTGCTGAGAACAGTATCATTGCGCCGGCAGATGGTAAAGTGGTGGTTGTGGAGGAAGTACAGGCGGATGAATATTTTACAGATCGCCGGATTCAGGTTTCGATCTTCATGAGCCCGCTCAACGTGCATGTAAACCGCAATCCTGTGAGTGCCGATGTGGTGTATAGTGAATATCATCCTGGTAAATACCTCGTGGCCTGGCATCCCAAGTCATCTACAGAGAACGAACGCCACTCCGTCGTGTACCGTAAAGATGGAAAGGAAATACTGGTGAAACAGATTGCCGGTGCCCTTGCTAAACGTATCTGTAATTATTTGAATCCCGGGATGAATGTAAAGCAAGGCGAAGAAATGGGTTTTATCAAATTCGGTTCCCGGGTAGACCTTCTCCTGCCGCTTGATGCAAAGATTAATGTAAAAATCGGTGATAAACCAAAGGGTGGGGTTACGGTGATTGCTACCTGGTAGTTGAGAGTTGAAAATTCAAAATTAAGTCAGCATTTCAGCGTTCGATTTCATCAATTTTTTCCCGCAAAGGGCGCAAAGAAACGCAAAGATGGATTTATTCGATGCCAGAGGTATTATGGCAAATGAATGACAGTTTTAAAAGATTCCTTCCAGTTCTTTTAGTGAGAATACGGTATAAGTAGGTTTCTCTCCTTTTACCAGCTCGATTTCCTTATTCAGATGATTGACATGCACCTGGTCGATCCCGGCGTTTACAGCTCCCAGGATATCTACATCAATACTATCGCCGATCATGATGCTTTCCTCCGGTAAGGCGCCTGTTTTTTGGAAGGCATAGTCAAAAATTTCCTTATGCGGCTTGAGACTATTGCTTCCTTCAGAAGTAATGACTGCGACGAAATAATGCTCCAGTCCGCTGCTTTTTAATTTACCATACTGTGTTTTCTCAAACCCATTGGTGATCATATGGAGCTGATAAGATTTCGCTCGTAAATAATTCAGTATTTCAATGGTATAAGGAAATAAGAGTTTGCGGGTGGGTAACAGGTCCAGAAATCTCTGTCCCATTTCCCTGGCCAGGGGCTCATCAACAATTTTAAAATCCAGCAGGGCCAGCCACATCCGCTTCCAGCGAAGTTCATCTACCTTGATATAGCCGTTGCGGTATCGGTCCCAGAGTTTATCATTATGCAGCAGATAATTCCGGTGAAAAAGATCAAAATCACGGATGCCCCGCTGATCCAGTTGCAGATCGGTGTAGAGCTCCAGCAGGGTTTGCCGGCTATTGGCTTCAAAATCCCAGAGGGTATGATCAAGGTCAAAAAAAAGATGTTTGTATTTCATTAGATTGCTGCTTGTTCAATCCTTCTTCTAAACAGAAATGAAGAAAAAGGAACATATTAATTACTGCCTGCTTTTAGTAATTTCGGCAGTTAGATTTAATTGCAGGCAAAGAAACCGGAAATATTTTAACCCATAATCATTTTTTCATGAACATAGCAATTACAGGTGCATCTAAGGGTATTGGAAGGGCCATTGCTGAAATTTTTGCAGCAGAAGGTCACCACCTTTTTTTATGTGCCCGGAAGGAAGCCAGTCTGTATCAAACGATGGAAGACCTGCAAAAAAAATATCCTGCTGCCATCATCAAGGCCAAACCATTTGACCTCAGCCGGCCGGCAGAAGCAAAAGCTTTTGGTACCTGGTGTCTGGAATATGGCGTACCGGATGTACTGGTCAATAATGCCGGGATATTTGAGCCAGGTGCTGTTCACAATGAACCGGAAGGATTACTGGAAAGTCAGATGGCCGCCAATCTCTACAGTGCCTATCATGTTACCCGCACCGTTCTTCCCTGGATGATGGAGAAAAGAGCCGGGCATATTTTCAATATCTGTTCAATTGCTTCCCTGCATGCTTACCCCAATGGCGGGGCCTACAGCATCAGTAAGTTTGCCCTGTATGGGTTTAGTAAAAATCTCCGGGAGGAACTGAAGCCTTTTGGTGTGAAGGTAACTTCAGTGCATCCTGGTGCAGTGATGACAGATTCCTGGGGAGGATTTGATAATAGTAAAAAAAGGATCATGGAAGCAGCTGATATTGCTAAAATGGTCTATGCCGCTGCCCAGCTTTCGCCACAGGCCTGTGTGGAAGATATCCTGATCAGACCGCAGCTGGGAGATTTGTAAACCGCTGATCGCCTGATTTTACCCTCCGCTGTAATTTGGATCCGAATTAGGTTTTGTTCTTCTATATTAGTTGCTTCAAATGAAGCGTATCACCCTTTTCTGGCCCCTTTTTTTTGTTTGTATAACTGTATTTACCCAACCGGTATTTAAAACAGTTTCGCCCGGTCCGACTGTGGTAATCGGAGAAGCATTCCAGATACAATATGTGCTGGAAGGAGGAGAAGCCAATGCCATTTTACAAACGCCGGAATTCAATGGCTTCCGGATTACCAGTGGTCCCAATATCTACCCGGGTAAAAAAGGGCTGCTTTCATTAAACAATTATGTGTTCAGTCTTGAAGCCACACGGACCGGTAAGCTGATCATTCCCGGAGCCAGTATTACCAGCGGAAATACAGTTTACCGCAGCAACCCGGTAACTGTGGAAGTAATCAGTAAAGATGAAGCGGCGATGCGGATGAATAAAAACGGAGAATCGCTTCGCTATGATTATTTGCTGCGTTCGGGAGAAGATCCATACCGTAAAATCAGGGAAAACCTCTTTGTAAAAGTACAGGTGGATAAAAGCAGCTGTCTGGTTGGGGAAGCTATACTGGCCACCTTTAAACTCTATTCAAGACTCGAATCGAAATCTGATATTGTAAAGAATCCGGGGTTTTATGGGTTCACGGTCTATGATATGGCCGGTTTGTCTGATAAATTAGTGGCCACTGAAAAAATTAACGGCCGCATTTATGATGTGCATACCATCCGTAAAGTGCAATTATATCCTTTGCAGGCTGGTGTTTTTTCCATTGATGAAATGGAGCTGAAGAACAGGGTGGAGTTTTCACGTAACAGAGTCAATAAAAAAACAGAACAGCAGATTGCAGAGGGAATGCTCGGTGCCGAAGAAACCACAACAGCAGCAGAGGGAACCGAAGTGTACGAGACAACCATGCATACCGAACCGCTAAAGGTTGAAGTAAAACCCTTGCCTGAAACGGGAAAACCTGACCGTTTCTCCGGCGCCGTTGGCCGGTTCAGGATCATGGCAGTATTGCCTGAAAACAGGCTGGCAAAAAATGAACAGGGCTTTCTTGAAATTCAAATCAGCGGAAAAGGAAATTTTACCCAGTTGGATGCTCCGCTTGTTACCTGGCCGGCGGGTATTGATGGATTTGAGCCAACTGTAAATGATGAGTTGGATAAATCGGCATCGCCTTTAGATGGAATCAGGACCTTTCGTTTTCCGTTTGTGTGTGCCTCTTCTGGTCAGTACAAAATTCCTTCTGTCAGCTTTTCATATTATGATACAGACAGTAACCGTTACCGGACGGTTCAGACAGCAGCCCTTGAACTGGAAGCCGGAGTTGCACCTGAAAAAAAGAAACAACAGGTATCGCAGGAACTTTCATTTGAAGAAAGAAATGAAAAAGCTGCCCGGACAGCAGGAATTATTGCGGTTGTATTACTGTTGCTGGTACTGGGGTACTGGATATTTGGAAGCAAAGAAAAAAGGCCAGTGGCCGATGCCGGAGCAGTGCCGCATTTTATTCCGGTAGCCGAGAACCTGTTGCAGCCATTAAGGGATATTCAGGCATCCGATCCCCGGACTTTTTACCGGTCCCTGCATACCCTGATCTGGAATTTAATGTCAGCTGAGTTTGGAATTGCGGGCAGTCAGCTGAATAAACAGGAACTGGCCCAAAATATTAATAACCGTTTACATGAAACTGACAGTTCTGTAAAACTGTTGTCCATACTTTCAACCTGCGAGGCTGGTATTTATACCAGTGCCAGCCTGGAGGAGGACAGAGAATCATTAATGCAGGAAACCGGGGATTTATTAAAAAAGATAGGAGTGGCGATCTGATCAATCATTCTGCGTATTTATAACCCACCCCTCTTACGGAATGAAAATAGCGTGGGTTACGGCTGTCTTCTTCAAAGTACTTGCGGAAATTCAGGATAAAATTATCGATCGTGCGGGTAGTGGGATAAACATTATAGCCCCAGACTGATTGCAGGATTTTTTCCCGGGCCACCACTTCGTTTTTGTTTTCAATAAGGAGTTTGAGCAACATGGTCTCTTTCTTACTTAATGCCACTTTTTCGCCATTTGCCAGGGTAGCTTCCTGTGCCCTGAAATCAACGGAATGACCTCCAAACTGGTAATTGTCGCCAATGCTAGATTTATCCTGTAGTTTTTTATTTTTTTCAATCAGTTTATTGACCCGAAGCAGGAGTTCTTCCAGATTGAAGGGTTTGGTGAGGTAATCGTCGGCTCCTTTTTTTAAGCCCAGTACCCGGTCGGCACTACTGTTTTTGGCACTGAGAATCAGGATAGGCACTTCATTATTACTGATACGGATGGTTTCGGTAACATTGATACCATCCATTTCAGGCAACATCACATCTAATATAATCAGGTCAAAATATTCGCCCTGTACTGCGTTCAGGGCCGCTACACCATCGTAAGCAGAGGTGACTGAAAAGCCTTCGAGCTCCAGGTTCAGTTTAAGGGCTTCGTGGAGATTCTCTTCATCTTCCACCAGCAGGATGGATTTTTTCCTTTCTTCGCTCATGTCTTGAAAATAACGGCAAAATTACTGCCGGTGGGTTCATTATTTGTCACCGAAATGTCCGCATTATGATCTTTGGCAATGATACTGCAAAGGTAGAGCCCCAGTCCTGTTCCCTGTTTTTTCCTGGTAGCTTCATTACCGATCCGGTAAAACCGGGAGAAGATTTTTTTCTTTTCCTCATCAGCGATACCTGGTCCTTCATCCCGGATCTGCAGTTCGATACCCGAACGGTATTTACGGAGAAAAGCGGTGACTCTGGCATCTTTGGGGGAATACTTGATGGCATTTTCAATCAGGTTATTGATCAGGATCTGTAAAAGCAGTGGATCTCCTTTTATATCTGCATCCGGCTCGATTTCATCCAGAAATTTCCGATCCGGAAACCGGTTTCTGAAATCCTGGATACAGTCTTTCAGAAGACCGGAAAGATCCAGTTCTTCCTTTGAAGATTCATAGCGACCGCCTTCGAGCTGGGAAGCAATCAGGATATTGTTGGTCAGGAAATTTAAACGGGCAGTTTCATCAAGTGCATTCAGGATCAGTTTTTTCTGCTTTTCAGGATCAAGTGTGTATTTTTTCAGGGTTTCCAGGTTCAGCCGGGCCACTGAAATGGGTGTTTTCAATTCATGGGTGACTGCCATCATGAAATTCTGTTGTTGCTCTTGCAGATGGAATTGCCGCCTGACTGAACGGAATACAAAGAAGGCGCCCACCATGATCAGGATCAGAAAGGCCACTCCCTCGCCCAGGTACTTCGCATTATTACGATTGCCCTCTGCTTTGATGATGGCAATCGTGGTTTTGCTTTCTTTGCCGGATTGTTGTTGCAGGATATGCAGTTCCTCCCGTAAATGCTGGATTTTCCGGTTTTGGTTTTCCAGCGAAATAAACCACCAGGCTAATGCAGCTACAATATAAAAGAGGAGTAACCAGTAAATAATGGTGGCACGCTTGATTTTTTGTTGGCTGTTACCCGGCATCAGGGTTGTTTTTTCTCAATGCGGAGACCCACATTCAGTACATGCTCTAAGGGGTCTTCTCGCATGATTTGGGAAATGGTAAAAGTATAAGTGCCCTTTTTTCTGAAGTAATAACCAGGTCCATCCGGAGTCAAAGCGATCCGGTGATCAAAAATATCATCCATTCCGGTTCCTTTCCAGCCTTCTTCATCGGTACCAAGGTTCAGATCAAATGGGGCATTTTGTGCACTGTCCTGACCCGGTTGTAAAGTAGCCAGGTTTAGATAGATATTATTGAAATGATATTTGTCGCGGTGCCGGAGCGTGATAAATAGTTTATAAGGTACAGCCGTATCGGTGATATTGAATGTAAATGAGGGTTTAAAACTGCTTTTCCATTTATGTCCCGGGATATTGACTGTTTTCTCATACAAGTCAACGGTCTGGCAGGAGGAAATGACCAACAGAATGAAACAGGCAGCTGGTAAAATGGTCCTAAGGTTTTTCAATCAATAGTTTTTACAAAAATAATCAGGATGCAGGAATTAAAGTGTCTCAACCAGGTTTTCAGCTGGCCGGTGTCTTAATAATCAGTTACAGCACATTTAACACCTGTTCCTTTGCTTTCTCCAGTTCATCCTTCATCATCACTACGGATTTCTGGATAGTGGAATCATAGGCTTTGGAACCGGTGGTATTGATTTCCCGGCCGATCTCCTGAAGCACAAAGGAAAGTTTCTTACCCTTGGATTCTTCGGGTTCTGCCAGCAGGGTTTTAAAATATTCGCAATGATTTTTAAGCCGGACCTGCTCTTCGCTGATATCAATCTTTTCAATATAATAGATCAGCTCCTGCTCCAGCCGGTTGCCATCATAATTATCCTTTCCCACTTTTTCTTTCAGTAATTTGGTCAGGTTATCCCTGATTTTCTGCTGGCGGAGAGGTTCCAGTTTGGTTACTTCATCCTGTTGTTTCTGGATATTACTGATCCGGGTCAGCAGGTCCTCTTCCAGTACTTTCCCTTCTTCCAGCCGGTGATGGTTCAGGTCGTCGATGGCAGCCATCAGTACCTGTTGAAAATCGATCCAGTCTTTTTCACTCAGGCTGTCACCGCTGGGGGTGATTACTTCAGGTAATTTGACCAGGGTACTCAGGATATGGGAGGGATCGAGGTTCAGTGCAGCAGATAACTCTGCCAGTGGCTGATAATAGGCTTTGGCCAGATCCACATTAATCGTAACAGGTTTGGCATTGCCGGTATCTTTAAGACTGATCGTACAATCTACGGTTCCCCGCCCCAGTTTTTCTGACAATAACCGGCGGATATCAAACTCAGAGGGTTTTAAGATGCTGGGCATCTTTAATTGCAGGTCAAACTGTTTTCCGTTCAGTGATTTAATATCCACCAGAAAAGTTTTATCGCCTACATTCCGTTCGGCCCGGCCAAATCCGGTCATTGATTTCAGCATAGTATTTTTTTTTATCCCGTTTATAAATACGGTTCTTGTAAAGGTAGTTGAATTGACTCTTGTTAAAGTGATTCCTGCAGCATCCAATGAAGTATGGAAAACGGGAATGAGTAAAATTAAAAATCCCCCTCCGTTTTGCGGAGAGGGACATTTATATGGATGGGTTAGTAAGTACTGGGAAATAAATTTCCCAACACAATATTAAAAAGAAATTTTATGAACAAAAAAATATTTCCAAAATATTTTATTAACATTTTAAAAAGGGTTGTGGATAATGCAGGTTTTTTATCGCATTCTTTCTTTCAAAAAAAGCAAGGAACAACATAAAAGAGAATCTGTATGTTCATGTTTTGAAGCGGTAACGTCATCTGATTTTGTTATCATCTCCTATCGGTGTATTTGTTTTTATGCAGCAGATGACAAGTGATTTTGTTGCAGTAGTCAATAATCTGTTCCGGGATATGAAGATGGTCGTTTGACAAATTTCATAGGGAAAATCCGGCCTTTTCATGCGGAAGTCTGGTTCAGAGTTTATTTGCCTGCCCTGCATCCTGCTTGTTAACTTTGCCAGGTAGTACACATAACGAGTGTAAAGGGATTTACTAACAAGTTAAATATTGCAGTATGCATTTTGAACAACCGGTTCCTGTCACAACAATTGCACAAATGATCGGTGCAACATTGATCGGCAATAAAGATGGTATAGTGACAGGGATCAATGAAATCCATAAAGTGGAGCCCGGTGATCTGGCATTTGTGGATCATCCAAAGTATTACGATACCTGTATTCAGTCAGCCGCCAGTTTTATCATCATTAATAAAGCCACGGATGTACCCGCAGGAAAGGCCCTGCTGGTTGTGGATGATCCTTTTGAATCCTATCTGAAAATTGTAGCGTTTTACCGGCCCTTTACCCCTCCGGTAAAACAAATCAGCGACACTGCCGTCATCGGGGAAGGTACCGTGCTGATGCCCGGGGCCTTCGTCGGACATCATGTAAGTATTGGTAAGAACTGCGTCATCCATCCCAATGTAACCATACTTGATTATTGTATGATCGGAGATGATGTGGTAATCCAGGCCGGTACCGTGATTGGCAGTGATGCCTTTTATTATAATAAAAAAACCAACCGGGAAATTCATTACCGTAAAATGACCAGTTGTGGCAGGGTGGTGATCGGAAATGCCGTAGAGATTGGTGCCAACTGCACCATTGATCGCGGAGTTAGTGCAGATACGATCATCGGAGAGGGTACGAAGATGGATAACCTGGTACATATCGGACATGATACCGTGGTAGGGAAGAATTGTCTTTTTGCCGGCCAGGTGGGAATAGCAGGAGCAACCACCATTGAGGATAATGTCATTCTCTGGGGACAGGTAGGGGTGAGTAAAACACTGACGATTGGAAAAGATGCCGTGATTTATGCGCAGAGCGGAGTGAAAGACAGCATTCCGGGAGGTAAAGTATATTTCGGTTCACCGGTTGAAGATGCCAGGGAAAAAATGAAAGAGTTTGTCTGGATTAAACGTATTCCATTGTTGTGGGAGAAGGTGATGGGGAAGTAGGGCAGTCGACAGTCAGCAGTAAGCAGTCGACAGTCGGCAGTCAGCAGTCATCAGTCTATCAGTCAGTCAGTAGCTAAGGGGTGTAGTCGTAGGGTAATTGGTCGCCCAGATTTTTCCAGCTCCAGTAACCCTGGTTTACCCAATCCTTCTGATCATAATAATAGCCGTTTTCCATGATGGCGATGGCTTCGCGGATATCAATATAGGATATCAGGTAAGGGACATTGCGGGGAAGCCCCATCTTTTTTGTGTATTCTGCTTCCGGTCTTTTTTTGGTATAAGTCACACTGATTTTTCTGGGAAAATAGATTTCAACTTCTACCGGCCCCACGGGAACAGGGTAAAGAACACTGTCCAATCCCAGGCTATCCCTGGTATTTACAAAACTGTTATAGTAAACAGAATCATAAACATTCGGGATCTTATTAAATTTCTTATCATCTTTTTCATCCAGCAGGTCCACAATCCAGCCCTCTTCGGTCAGGGTACTGTCGTAAAAACTGCGCATAAAATGCAGACGGGATCCCTCATATGCTTTTTTCCGGGCCTGCGACCAGATTTTTTTCAGACTATCTGTTCCTTCCATTTCTGAATAAAGACAATATCCGCGATAAATGCTGCTGCTGGTATTATAATAATATACAAAAGAGTCCAGCTGATAGTGGAGGTTATATCCCAAAGCATGATTGGCAATTTTCACGGGTTCTGTGGCCAGCACTTTCAGCCGGTTGGTTCTTTTATAAAAATAGAACTTCAGGGCTTCCGGGTTAAGCAGGGTGCAACGGGAGCCATTCGGTGTGGCACCGATAAAATTTTCCATAAAAAAGCTGCCATATTTTGAAAGCCCGTCTGTTACTTCAAAGCTGTTCCGTAGTACCACTTCTCCCATACTTTTTTCTTCTTTGGTCATCAGTACTTCCAGCTTATTATTATCGGAGATCCGGATGGTTTGTGTTTTGTAACCGGTATAACTGAAAATCAGGTCATATCCACCTGATTTCAGATTCAGTGTAAACTCACCCTGTTTATTGGTGGCTGTGCCCAGGGTTGTATTCTGACAAAAAACAGAGGCGGCCCCCAATGGTTCCCTGGAGGTTGAATCCAATACGGTACCACTGACCACAAATTGAGCATGGGCGGAAACAGAGACTGCTGAGATCAGCAACAGCAGCAGGTATTTTATTTTTTGCATGATCGGGATTCCGGCATCTTTTAATCCTGCTCAACAATTGAATGCAGGATGGATAAAAAAAAGGATAAGGCTTCGCCTCTTCGTGTTGGAAAGATAATATCTAAAGCCGAATGGTTGCAATTACCGGGCCGGGTTCTGGTATTTTTCACAGGCTTTTTGAATGGTTTTTTGCAAAGGGGTAAAGGAGAATCCCGGTAATGCGCCCAGTAATTTCTGATTATCAAAAAAAGTCCGGCTGCAGGCCACTTTTGCACTTTCTTTAGTCAGCAGTGGTTTCCGGCCTGAAAAAAGAGACTTTATTTTTTCCATCCGCCAGGCCATTCCAAGTAAAAAAGGACTTGCTTTTCTGGAAGGCCTTTTCTTTCCAAACCCATCGGCAATGGTTTCCTGTAGTTGTTTGAATGGCCAGTTCTCACCATTCACAATAAACCGTTGGGCGGTGATATCCGATTCCATCATCAATACGGCTGCACTGGCTACATCTTCCACATCTACAAAACCATTGATTCCGGGTGTGAACCAGGGAAACCCTTTATAGATATTTTTAAAAATCGCAGAACTGCTGCTGTTCCAGTCGCCATAACCCAGAATTGTACTGGGGTTGAGGATCACTGCGTCCATGCCTTCGCCGATTCCTCTCCATACTTCCAGTTCGGCTTTGAATTTACTGCGGGCATAATGGGTATTGATCCGGCTGTCTTCCCATTTTTTTTCTTCGTCCACATGTCCGCCACCGCTTGTTCTTCCCAGTGCTGCCACTGAACTGATATGCACCAGCTTTCTGATATTTTGTTCCAGGGCCATATTCACCACATTGGCCGTGCCATCCACATTCACCTGATACATTTGTTTTCTTTCCTTTTTCAGAAAAGAAACCACGGCTGCCGAATGAATCACCATGTCCATTCCCTGCATGGCATCTTCAAGTGATATCACATCCAGTACATCCCCTTCCACCCATTCTGCTTTTTCCAGAACTGATGAATCAATAAAGGCTGGCAAACCTGTTTTGCGGCGAATGGCCCGGACCTGGTAGCCCTTGCTGATTAATTCTTTGATGATATAGGCGCCCAGAAATCCGGTGCCGCCTGTAACCAATACACGGGGGGATTGCTGGGTCAGACTGGATGGATTGGAAAAAGGGGCCGGTTGATTCAATGTTAGGTTGACTTTTATGCTAATAAATAATTACGGGTAACGGTAATAACCTTCTCCGGTTTTCTTACCCAGTTTCCCTTCTTTCACTTTTTGTTCCTGCAGGTAGGAAGGTTTTAATCTTTCCGGTGAACCCAGTTGTTCATAAACAGAACAGCTGACCGCATAATTGATGTCGTTGCCGATCAGATCCATCAGCCGGAAAGGTCCAAGTTTGAAACCGGTTGCCTCCATTAATCTGTCTGTTTGTTCAATAGCTGTTTTCCCTTCTTCTGCCAGCCGGAGGGATTCAATATAAAAAGGCCGGGCAACCCGGTTCACAATAAATCCCGGTGCATCATTACAAAGAACAGGTGTCTTGCTCATTGCTTTTGCCAGTTCTACTACAGTATCTGTGGTGAGTTGGTTCGTCATTGGTGTACTAACAACTTCCACCAGTTTCATGATGGTGGCTGGATTGAAAAAATGCATCCCGATCACTCTTTCTGGTTTTTGTACGCCTTCAGCAATTCTGCTAACGGATAAAGAAGAGGTATTGCTGGCAAATATCACTTCACTGTGATTGAGTTCAGCGAGCTGATTGAATAAAGCGATTTTTGGTTCGGTTTTTTCAATAATGGCTTCAATGATAATATCGGCAAGACAGTCCTGAAGATCGTTGGTAAACCGGATCCTTCCCATCACCCCCTGCATCCATTCCGGCGTGATTTTACCTTTGGCCACCAGCGATTCCAGGTTTTGCTGTATTCCTTTTTTTGCTTTTTCCAGCACGGATTCATTCAGTTCATACAAAATGGTATGAAATCCGGATTGGGCAGCTGTCTGTGCAATACCGCTGCCCATGGTGCCTGCACCGCAAATACAAATACTATTGATTATCATCATCACCGATTGGCGGTAAAGATATTACAGTTGACCGGATCCATTTCAGCAGCCTCTAAATATGATAAATTGACCGGATTCACTTACCTTAAACAAAAATTTCCACCATGGATAATCAGCAAATACCGGCAAGCCCGGTTTATCAGCCCGGACCGCCACCACCAGGCATGTTTGGAACAAAAATTCCTTCTTCAGTATCATTTGTCGTGGCTGTATTATTGTTTTTCATGCCCTTTATTGATATCAAGTGTAATAATATGTCGCTGCAAACAGTCAGCGGATTACAGTTGGCCACCGGATTTAAAATGAAAAACGGCAGCTCCAGTAATTCTTTTCTGGATGATATAAAAACCGATAAGGTAGATGAGACCATTACCAAAACCACGACTAAATCCGATAAGAAAGATCCTAATCTATATGCCATGGTTGCCCTGGGACTGGGTGTTCTGGGACTTCTGCTTTCTTTTACCAATGCGAAGGCGGCTATTGGTGGTGCCATGGTAACCGGAATTGCTTCTGCGGGATCCCTCATCGGGATGATGCTGGATATTAAAAAGAAAGTCAAAATGGATATGTCATCCGGAGACAATAAATCCGGCAGCGGAGGCGGACTGGAGGATTTTGGCAAAGATCTCACTGAAAAAATGAATATCAGTGTTGATTTCACGCCCTGGTTTTATGTAGCGGTAGTGGCCTTTTTAGCGGCTGCTTTTTTCTGTTATAAAAGAATGAGTTCAATGCGATCATGAACAAATAGCGATCAGATTCACCACTAAACCTGAAAATATGAACCGAAAAATCCTAACGATCATTCTGGCTGTTGTACTGATTGCCAGTTTCTTCCTGCCCATGGGCGCCGGTGGAAGCACCAGTGCCTTTGACCTGGTTCAGGGCCCTTCATTTGGAAACAGTATTGAAGCCATTTTAATGAAATACCTGTGGCTGGCCATTCCGCTCAGTGGGGTAATGCTGCTGATTGGCGCCCTGAATAAGGAAACTTATTTTCTGGGGAGGGGGATCTGGGCCATGCTCCCCTTACTGGCCTTGCTGATGCTGCTGATTGGAATTCCCATGATGCAGGGAGCGGCCATCGGAGATGTATTTAAACTGATTACGAAAATGTATGGCATCGGTGTTTGGGTAGCCCTGGGGGCATCATTGGTGCTGGCCATTTACTGGCCCCGGAGATAATTTGAATAGAATTTATTTAGAAAAGGCTGCCTCAGGCAGCCTTTTTTTTATTCCGGACGTTCTGTTAGCTTTGCGCAGTTATGAGGGAAATCATCCGTGCTCGGATATATATCATCTTCCTCATTTCAGTTGTAACAGGAACAAAAGCCCTTTCACAAACACAGGAAGAGTGGGCCAGGAATGTTAACTGGGATGGAGCCAGCCATTGGTCAAAGTACATCACTGCTACTGCGGCCAATATGGGACCCAATGCCCTGCCTGTACCATTTATCAGCAATGGTAATATTGACAGCACCACCTATTTAGGTTCTTCCCTGAGCTTTCATACCATGAAGGGTGACCGCTCAATGGATATTTCGGTGCATGGCAATTATTGTGTAGTCAAAAACTTTGTTTCCGTTGATTTCTCTTTCGAACCGGTGGAGTGGTACAAGACAAGTGATTTTCTTAAAAAGCAAAGACATGTTTATTTCGATACCTATTATGATACCAGGGCCCGGGGTGATTTGCACCTTAATCTAAATTTTAAAATCTTAAAGAAGTGGGAACATAAACTGCAGATGGCACTGAGGGTCGGGTATCGCTATCCTGCTTCATCAGGTTTGGCATCTGCCAGGTATACGGATGGGATGGGTTATTATTTTGATTTTTCATTTGCAAAGCCCCTGAATCCTCATCTCAAATGGATTGGGATGACTGGTTTCTACTGCTGGCAGTTAAATGGGGACAGCCATCGCCAGAATGATGCATTCTTATTTGGTTCAGGTCTCCAGTGGAATAAAAACGGATGGCAAATTCAGGGATATAGCGCAGGCTACCTTGGCTATTTAAAGGGAACCGGGGATAAGCCCATTGTACTGCGGGCACAGATTGAGAAACGAATCAGGCAAACGGGTTTACTTTTCCGTTTCCAGCAGGGGATCCATGATTTTAAATACACTTCTGCCGAGCTGGGAGCCAAATATTTTTTTAAGAGAAATCCGCCAACACTTAAATAGCAGAAGTAAACTGCTTCAGGAACCGCACATCATTCTCACTGAACAGGCGGATATCATTGATGCCATACTTGAGCATGGCGGGTCTTTCTATCCCCATTCCAAAAGCAAAGCCGGTATATTTATTGGGGTCGATGCCACAATTGCTTAATACATTCGGGTGTACCATACCGCAACCCAGGATTTCCACCCATCCTGTTTTTTTACAAACGCTGCAGCCTTCACCGCCACAGATAAAACAGCTAACATCCATTTCTGCACTGGGTTCGGTAAAAGGAAAATAAGAAGGACGGAACCGCACTTTTACATCCTTGCCATACATTTCCTTTACAAAGAAATAGAGCGTTTGCTTCAGATCGGCGAAAGAAACATTTTCATCAATATATAATCCTTCAACCTGGTGGAAAAAGCAATGACTCCTTGCACTCACGGTTTCGTTACGATATACACGGCCCGGGTAAATGCCTCTTATCGGTAATACCCCTTTTTCCATTTCGCGGATCTGTACATTACTGGTATGGGTGCGTAATAAAAAAGCCGGGTTCTGCTGGATATAGAAAGTATCCTGCATATCTCTGGCAGGATGGTGTTCCGGTAAATTCAGGGCTCCGAAATTATGCCAGTCGTCTTCGATCTCCGGGCCCTCGGCTACTGCAAAACCCAATCTTTGAAAAATGGATACAATCCTGTTCCGCATCAGGGTCACTGGGTGACGGGAGCCTATCGGCAAATCATCTCCGGGTAAACTCAGGTCAATGTTCTGACCGGCCTGATCGCCAGATTCACCGGAATTGGCTTTGAGGTCAGCATATTTCTGCTCAATAAAAACTTTGAATTCATTCAGGAGCTGACCAGCCTGTTTCTTGTTTTCAGGGGCCACATTTTTCATTTCTCCCATGATCTCTTTTACAATCCCCTTGGTGCCCAGCCATTTGATCCTGAAATCTTCCAGTGACTTTGCATCTGCCACATTTTCCGTTCCGGCTTCCAGTTTATACGCTTCTAACTTATTCAGCAATTGTTCCATAGGGCGCAAAGATAGGAAAATGGCGAGAGGCGAGGGGCGAGAGGCTAGTGGCGAGTGGGGAGTGGGGGTCGGCTAGTAGGGGAGCAGCTGTATTTCATCATTCTTAACTCGTTTGATCGTCTGTTATTATTTGGCGAGAGACTAGTGGCGAGTGACTAGTAGGGGTCGGCGAGTGGGGTTCGGCTAGTAGGGGAGAAGCTGTTCTTTCATCGTTCTTAAATCATTTGTTCGTCTGTTCTTATTTTGGCGAGTGGCTAGTAGGGTTCGGCTAGTGGGGGCAGGAGTTACTTCAAAATTCTTTTTTCATTTGTTCGTCTGTTTTTATTTCGTTTCGGGGCTGGGTTTATTTAAACCGTTGACTGTATACGGGGCCTTAATATCTAAATATCCCGATATCCTATTATCAAAATATCATCTTCCCCCTCCTTCGCTAAAGCTACGGCGGGCAAAGCAATCCCCAAATTCTTATCTTCGTAATATGTCAGACCATTTGCAAATAGCCGACTTTCTCAACCCGGTAGACATCCATGAAATTTCTCATGATGAAGGGTACAAAGAAGGACAATTAGGTAAATCCATTGCCATCTACAGTGAGGAATTTCCGGATCTGGATGAAGCACAGATTGTGCTGATCGGCTGCGGAGAGCAAAGAGGAAGTGGATTCATTCATGGGCATAGTGAGGCTCCGGATATTATCCGGCGGCATTTTTATAATTTATATTACTGGCACCAGGATATTAAAATTGCGGATCTGGGAAATATCAAAGCTGGTTCATTATTTACTGATTCCTACGCAGCCCTGAAAACCGTGGTACAGGAACTGATCGGAGATGGAAAAACCGTGATCATCCTGGGTGGTTCCCATGATCTCACTTTATCCCAATACCAGGCTTATGGCGAACATAAAAAACTGATCGAAGCGAGTTGCGTGGATGCCATGATTGACCTCAACCTGGACTCCCCCTTCCGCCATGAAAATTTCCTGATGGAAATGCTCACCGGTGAACCCAATTTTATCAGGCATTATAATCATATCGGGTTCCAGAGTTATTATGTACATCCGAGGATGCTGGAAACACTGGATAAACTCCGCTTTGATTGTTACCGGGTGGGCAGTGTGAAAGAAAATATTGATGAGATGGAACCCGTGATCAGGAACAGCAGCATGCTTAGCTTTGATATTTCTGCCATTGCTTATGCCTATGCGCCGGCCACCAGCGCTTCTCCCAATGGTTTTAACGGTGAAGAAGCCTGTGTGTTGATGCGCTATGCAGGAATGAGTCCGAATATGACCAGCATTGGTATTTATGGTTATAATGCCCTGCATGATAAAGATGAACTCACGGCCAAACAGATCAGTCATATGCTCTGGTATATCCTGGATGGCCGGAGCCGGGGTAGAAGAGAAGCATCCATGGACGAAAAAGATTCCTTCAACGAATACCATATGGCTTTTGCCGAAGTGGAAACCGTTTTTCTCCAAAGCAAGAAAACCGGCCGCTGGTGGATGCAATTGCCCGATAAAAAATTCATCGCCTGCAGTTATAAAGATTACCTGATGGCGAGTAGCAATGAGATTCCGGAGAGATGGTTGAGGGCGCAGGAGCGGGGATGACACCCCCTGTCCCCCTAAAAGGGTGACTTAGATCCATGAGTCTGACAATTGCCTGGAAACTAAGTGGAATAAATTTATAATCCCGGTAACGATAAATAAATAAAGCGCAAATGATAATCAGGATCCGCAGTTACTCCTGCCTCATTACTGCTTCCTTGTTTTTTATTTTTCTTTCTTCTTGTTCTGTTCAACAACAGATTGCCAAATCGGCAAAGACAGTGGTGCTGGACAATAAAGCTTTGCAGGCAGCACATGTCGGTATCAGTATATTCGATCCGGCTGCTAATCAATACCTCTATAATTACCAGGGCGATAAATATTTTGTACCGGCCAGTAATACAAAGATTCCTACCTGTTATGCGGCGATGAAGTATTTGGGGGATAGTTTGGTGGGGTTGAGATATGGAATGCCAGAAGAAAAGGGATGGAAAGATAAAGTCATTGTTATAAGTCCTACCGGCGATCCAACATTTATGCTTACTGAGTATAGGCATCAACCTGTTTTCGGGTCATTGGTGCAGTTTATAAATGGGAATAACAAAGAGCCCGGATTGCTGATTGATGAATCAAAAATTGAAAGATGGGGAAATGGATGGAGTTGGAATGATTATGATGCCACTTATATGGCTGAAAGAAACAGGTTTCCCATATTTGGAAATGTACTGGAAATCGCTTTAAATGATTCCGCAAAGTGGATTGGAGATGAAGTATTGCCGGGGCAGTTCAAAAGCAATTTGTTTAAAACACAATCAAATAATTTTGATACAATATTAAATGCGCTGCTCAGGATAAAATCAAAAACATCAATTCTTAGTTCGCAAAATACTTTTACGCTGAACAGAGCAATCGGTTCAAACGATTTTCGCCTGGAATGGGGGAAAACAAAGTTTAAATCGTTGAACATCCCCTTTGTTACCAGCGATTATTTGACAACACTTCAAATACTATCCGATACCCTTAAAAAGAAGTTTTCTTATGCAGAAAGAATCAAAGGGACAGAAAAGTACTCATGGCTAAGTGATCAGGGAGATATGGCTGAATTTACCATTAAAACTTTTTTTAAAATCCACTCCCAGCCCACTGACTCCCTCCTCAAACCCATGATGCACCGCAGCGATAATTTTTTTGCGGAGCAAAGTTTGTTGATGGTGAGTAATGAAAGGCTGGGGCTGATGAATGATGAGAAAATAATTGATACCCTCCTTAAAACTGACCTGAAAGATCTTCCCCAAAAACCCCGATGGGCGGATGGGAGCGGACTCAGCCGTTATAATTTATTTACCCCGCAGGATTTCGTGAGCATTCTCAATAAAATGAAGAATGAATTTGGGATGGATCGGTTGAAAGTGATTTTTCCCACGGGCGGCGAGGGCACAATCAGCAGTTATTACCGCAATATGAGTGGCTCCATCTATGGTAAAACCGGCACCCTATCGGGTGTAGTGGCTTTCAGCGGTTATTTATATACCAGGAAAGGCAAACTCCTGATTTTCTCCACCCTCGTCAATAATCACCAGGCTTCGGCTACGGAAGTGAGGAAGGCGGTGGAGCAGTTTTTAACGGGGATACGGGAGAGATATTGAGAGTTTTACCGCAGAGAACATGAGTTCGCTGAGATCTCGCAGAGAATTTGTTTACAATCTCTGCCCACAGGGCTCTGCGAACGAAACCTCTTTTTCTCTTGTTCTCTGCGGTGAAAAAAAAATTCATTCCCACCCAACCCTTTTTCCCCGCCATCAGTACATGCAGTAAAGCCTTTTATGCGGAAATGGAATTTACTCATCAGTCTGTTTTTTCTTTTAGTATGGCAAAATGCTGAGGCCCAGTGTAATGCTGCCTTTACCAGCACTGTCACTGGTTCCGGCGCCAGCTTTACAGCTGCCGCTACCGCCCCACAAATTTTCCATTACTGGCAGTTTGGAGATGGTAATATAGCAGCCGGCAATACCACATCGCATATTTATGATCAACCGGGAACCTACCAGGTGAAACATACCATTTATGATTCATTGGGTACTTGTCGTGATTCTTCCGTTCAAAGCATTACCCTGAATTTTACTCCTGTTTGTCAGGCTTCCTTTTTCAGTATTTATGATTCGGTAAATTACAGTTATGGGATTTATTGTTACTCCAATTCAAGTCCTTCTCTTGCATATATAAGATCCTATACCTGGCGGGTTAATAATGTAGTGGTGGGAGCTAATTCAAGTCAGTTATTCTTTCGCCCCTCTCAGGGAAATAATACTGTTTGCCTGACCATTGAATCTATAGCGGGCTGTACTTCTACCTATTGCCAGACATTCATGGTCCCTTTTTCCTGTAATCTGAATCCGGCTTTCACTTATTCGGCAAATCCTGCCAATCGTAAACAAATCAGCTTTTCGCCCTCCACAACCGGAAATACATTAAGATACCTCTGGTATTTTGGCGATGGATATTCCTCCTCGGATCGCCAGCCGGTGCATACTTATTATACGACCGGAACTTATCAGGTGAAACTTTCTGTAAGAGATACCCTTTCCAATTGCATGGATACCGTTTGGCAGCAGGTAATCGTGCATTCCGGACCGGAAGACAGCTGCACTGCCAGTTTCATTTATTCGCTCAATAACTATGGATTCGCACAGTTTACGGCTAACAGCAACCAGACAATTACCTCACAGTTCTGGTCTATTTATCATTATGCGAATGGAGATTCCGCATATGTCAATACTATGAATCCGGGTTATCAGTTTATTGATACGGGCAGTTATCTTGTTTGTATGACCTTAACCACCAATACAGGATGCACCAGAAATTATTGCGAAATCGTTGTCGTTGGGACGGTGCAGGGAAGATTTGCCGAGAGAATACCGGCCTATCCCAATCCGGTTTCCGCCGGACCGGCCCGGTTCAGTTTGTATCTTGGAAGACAGGAAGAAATCAAAATAACCATTACCGATATTTCAGGGAACCAGGTAGGGCTGATTAAACAAGCAGGTTTCAGGGGCAGTAACCAGATCCTGATTCCAACCGAACGATTAGGGAAAGGACAATATTTAGTGGAAATATGTGCCGGGTATCGGTTATACCGGAGTATATTTCAAAAACTGTAAAATAACAGGCGGAGATTATTTGAGTAAGGAAGAAGAACACATACTGCAGATTATTGAAGGTTGTAAAAAAGATGACCGCAAAGCCCAGGAACAGCTGTACCGCAGCTATTACAGGGCCATGATGACGCTTTGTCTCCGCTATACCAAAAATGAATCGGATGCCATGGAGGCACTGAACAGCGGATTTTATAAAGTGTATAAAAATATCAGCCGTTACGACAGCCGGAAAGCATCACTATATACATGGATTCGTACTATCATCATACACAGTTGCCTGGACAAGGTTAATAGCAACCAAAGCGTATCGGGCACAGGGGAAATGGAGCAGGCGGCCAATATACATGTGCCGCCTGCTGCTATTGCAGCCCTCTCTGCCACAGAAATACTGCAACTGGCCAGGGAATTGCCTCCAGCCACACAGGCGGTATTCAACCTGTATGTGATAGAAGGATTTACGCATCCGGAAATCGCCACTTTAATGAAAATTAGTGAAGGCACCAGTAAATGGCATTTGTCGGAAGCCAGAAAAAAATTACAAAGCATGATAAAGACAGCAGGCAACCATGAGTGAAAGGTTACCATATGAAACAGCATTAGCCACAAAATGGTCTTCCGGATCAATGGCGGCCGACTTCCCGTTGCCGGATGAGAATCTGGCCTGGGCCGATATGCGCCGTCGCCTGGATGAGGATGAAGAAAGAAGACCCATCGCCTGGTGGAGATGGGGTTGCCTGGGTTGGGCCCTGCTGGGTGTCCTGGCCGTTGGTGCAGGCTGGTACTTCCTGCAACCACAAAAATGGTTCCGCAGAAATGATAAAACAGATCAGGCGATAACAATACAAAAGACAAATACCAATAATAACTATCAGCAGGAAAGAGGTCAACAACCAACAACGGATACTTCAAACGGAGAAAAGAATACCAATAATCAACCGGTAAAAGCAACTGAGGAATTGATTGAAAAGGGAAAATTGAATATTGAAAACGGGACACCCAAACCATTACCAGTAACCCCACCGGTCATCAGGGAAAAGAAAAAGAATGTCATACAAACTGTCGATGGGAAAAAGCAAAAGAAAATAAAATCCCAACCCCAACAACCAATCACTCCAATTGTAAAAAAACCGTATCGGGAAAATAATAAGGAACAAAAAAAGCCCAATCAGCCGGATAGCCGCCCAACAAACTCAAAAGGAAATACAAGTGATTCAGTGTTGAAAGTACAGCCTTCGCAGCCAGTGATGAAGCAAGATACTACTCTGTTAAAGCGAACAGATACAATTGCCCGTCAAAAGCCGCTGCCCAAAAAAGATTCGGCAATGGTAAAAAAGGAGGAAGAGAAAAAAGAAGAAAAGGAAAAAGATAAGACACCCTTTGTGTTTTCTGCAGGATTGGGGCTGCACCAGCAAATACCGTTGGCCGGACAAACCTTCACTCCATACAGTGCCCAGGGTCGTAAAGCTAGTCTCGCAGATTATCTGCCTTCTGTTTATCTGCGATTCGAAAAAGAAAAAAAATGGTTCCTGCAGGGAGAATTCAGGTATGGGGCCCCGCAGTATACCAAACAGTTTACTTACCGGCAACGACTGGTGCCCGATACAGGAAGCAATCCGCAATATTCCACTTTGACCTCTTATGGGTTAAAGAAAACTTTTTATCACCAGCTTCCTTTGACATTCCATTATTTTATCCGCCCGGGTTGGTCCATCGGTGCGGGCATGCAGTGGAACCTGTTTAAAAGCGCTGTTGCAGAGAGAGAAATCAACCGGAAAAATAATTTCACACAAACAGATTCCATCGTCAGTCGGTCCATTTTCAGAGAGGATACCGCAGGCACAGTATTCAGAAAAACATATTGGCAGGCCGTCATAGAAACACAGTACAAGTTGAAACGATTTTCCTTTGGGGCCAGGTATGCATTCGGACTTCAGCCCTATATTCAGTTTGCCCTGCCGGGACAACCGCAACAACAGGAAAGAAATAATGCCCTGCAGTTATTTATCCGTTATGAATTATGGCGACAAAAAAAGTAAATGAAGATGGAAAGGACCCCGAATGGGTTGATTATTTCCCAAACATCCTCTCCAGCTGATCTTGTTTAAACTCCAGGTAGGTAGGATTGCCATCCGGTGAAATATTCGGTTGTTCACAGGCAAAAAGATCCTGTACCAGGTGGCGCATTTCTTTTTCACTCAGTAAGGTCCCGGTTTTGATGGATTGCTGTCTGGCCAGGGAACGGATCAGTTTTTCTCTTTTGGAAAATTTTACTTCCGGATTGAAATGTTTGTATTGTTCCAGTAAAATATCAATTACATGTTTTTCATTGCCCTGTCCCACGTCAGCCGGTGTACCCTGGATCACATAGGTATTCTTTCCAAAAGGCTCAATGATATATCCGAGGTAATGCAGGTCGCTCATAATTTCCTCCATTACCGCCGCATCAGCGGGTGCCAGTTCCAATGTGGAAGGAAACATACTACGCTGGGTGGCCACCGGTTTATCCTTGCTGGCTTTTAATAATCCTTCATACAACACCCGTTCATGTGCCGCCTGCTGGTGTATCAGGATAAACCCTTTGGCGGAAGCCGTGATAATATAAGTACTTAATACCTGGCTGCAGGAAATTTCAGTGCTGAAACCTTTTTCCTGTATGGGGAGCGGATCAGTGGCAGGCCTTTCTGAGGCTGTATTTCCGACGGTTTGAAGACCGGGCCCAGGGTCATAAAAATCTTTCAGGCTTTTCAAGCTGCCTGATTCACTGCGCTCAATGAAATGAGCCTGGTTCTTCTGGGTAAATCCTCTGAATATGGAGCCTGACGCAGCAGCTGATTGTTTGTCTTGCGTAAAGGGTTGCTGAATAGCCGGTAATTGCTGGATCGAAGCATCGAGGTCAAAATCCAATGTGGGCGTAATACTGAACTGCGCCAGTGCATGTTTTACAGCAGCCTGTACAAAAGCGTAGATGATCTTTTCGTCTTCAAATTTTATTTCCTGTTTGGTGGGATGCACATTCACATCCACCTGAGTGGGGTCCAGATCAATGAATAAGACATACATCGGAAAACTATCAGGGGTTATCATTTGCTGATAGGCCGACATCAATGCATGATTCAGATAGGGGCTCTTGATAAAACGGTTATTGACAAAAAAATACTGATCCCCTCTTGTTTTCTTGGCAGTTTCCGGTTTGCCGACAAAACCGGTAATATTCATATAATCTGTTTCTTCCTTCACTGCTACCAGTTTGGTATTATAGGTAGCTCCCAGTAATTGCACGATCCTTTGTTTGAGGCTGCCTGCTTCGAGGTAAAATAACTGCTGGTTATTGGCGGTGAGCGTGAATTGAATTTCAGGGAATGACATCGCTACCCGGGTAAACTCATCCACGATATGCCGCATTTCTGCTGCATTGCTTTTTAAAAAATTCCGACGGGCAGGCACATTGAAAAAAAGATTTTTCATCGCAATGCTCGTGCCATTGGGGGCGGCTACCGGTATCTGTTGCTGAACGACACTGTTCTGTACTTCAATATAGGTTCCGGTCTCATCCGTTGCCCTTTTACTTTTTAACTCCACCTGGGCTACAGCCGCAATAGATGCCAGCGCTTCACCCCTGAAACCCATGGTACGGATATGAAACAGATCATCTATTGTTTTGATCTTGGAAGTGGCATGCCGTTCAAAACACATCCGGGCATCGGTTTCGCTCATCCCGCTTCCATTATCCACTACCTGCACCAGTGATTTGCCTGCATCATTGATGATGAGCTGGATTTGCGTGGATCCGGCATCTACCGCATTTTCCAGCAATTCCTTAACGGCACTGGCCGGCCGCTGAATCACTTCACCGGCCGCTATCTGGTTGGCAATATTATCGGGGAGCAGTGTTATCTTATCCGTCACAAATCCAGGTTTAGCCGGCAAAAATACGGCTTTTACAGGGAGCTATTCGATGCTTTATCCATGCGAACTCCCGGTCCTTCTATGGCTGTTATTTCAAATTTTTGATGATTAATTATTCATCCGGTTACTTTTTGCACAGTGGGCTTGCCAATGGGCACCCCATCCTGGTTTACTTTGTACTTTATTACAATCAACGGGCAGTTGTCAATTTTAATTAACAGGGTCACCCAGCCGGTATTGGGATTAAAGAGCATTGTGGTTTTACCTTTTACCTTTCCGCATTCCTTCAACTCTGTTTCTCCTTCCCATGATTGTGCACGGACGCCTTCTGCTTTTAAAAGTGCATCTAATCCACCTCCTGCCAGCTCATTCAAACGGTTTCCGGTAAACTCGTCACCTGTCAGCTTCGGAAATATTTCTCCACCGATAACATTAAAAAGATTTTTTCCCAGTTCTTCTGAAAAGCTTTCCCCGCCAAATATGGCACTGCCTAAAGCTTTAGCAGCTCCTATCCCTAACCTGGCTCCAAAAGATAAACCGGGTAAGGCTTCAATAGGTGCAAATGCCACGGAAACAGCCATGCCACCAATAATATCTGTAGCAGCGGTATTGGTATTATTAGCTAAAGCAATCGCTTTTGTTTCGCAGTCGCATGGACCTTTGTCAATCCGCTTATCCCGGTATAACCCCCTTAACATACCCAAAGTAAAAAACTTCAGTTGTTTGTCATCCGGGTTAATGGGTTCAGAAAGCGGAGGCTGAGGGGTGGGTATATTTTTTTTTGCTTCTTCCTCTTCCCGTTGTTTCCGGGCCCTGGCCCGTGCTTCTTCTAATTGTTTTTCCCTTTCCGCCTGTAATTTGTCAGCTTCGGCCTGAGCTTTTTTCAGTTCCTCTTCCAGCTTGTTCTTTTCACTTCTTGCTCCATTCATCTGATTTTCTGTTTCTTCAGCTTCAGCACCAGTTGCATCAGCTTCCGCCTTCAGGTCGGCTTCTTTTTGTTGTTTCTTTTTTATGATATCATTCACCTGGTCTATATAAGCCAGAGCTTCTTCAGGGGTTCGGGGAGCGCCGGACGGCGATGTGTTAAAATTACATTCACCCGGATGTTCCAAACACCACTTACGAAGGGCTTCCATTAATGCTGCTATCTGCCGGCACAGTTCATCTATTTGTGTTTCAAGTGCCGCATGCATATTCCCTTTTCTGGCTGCCTCTTCCGCTTTTTCCTTTTCTTTTTTTAAGTGATCACAGTCCTCCTGTGCTTTGGCTATTTCAGCATTTAAATCTTTTACTCTTTTATTGGCTGCATTTTGCGGTTTTTTCAGGCTTTTTAATTTCCCGGAAAGCTGATTGGATTCAGCGCCGATATTTGTATTCGAATTTTCATCACCCACATAGCCATACCAATAACCGCCATCGGCATGATAACCATGTCCGCCCACCCAATCATTGCCCAGGTGGAGTTGATCCATTTTATCCAGCAGGTCTTCTATTTCATTATTCAGTTTATCCAGTTCTTTTTGTGCATTTTCTTTTTCCTGATTTAGTGCATTCAGCCTGTCTGCACAATCCTTTTCCCGCTGTGCTGCGTCATCTGCTGCTTTTTGCAAAGCTTCGTTGTCCGGTTTACCATTTAATTCGGCTTTTAGTTTGGCTAAAGAGTCGGTTAATTTTTTCAGTGAGTCGCTGAATTTCCCCGGTATTTTTTCAATCACTTTATCAATAGCTGTCAGTTCTTCCACCATGGTTTTTTTTCTTTCCAGCTGGCGTTGCTGTTCTTCGTATTTCCTTCTCAGTTCAGCCAGTTTTTCTTTTACCCTTCTTAGCTTTTCATCTATTTCCTGTACATTCTGATTCGCATTGAATATCCGGGTATCGGACACAGTCAGGTTAAACTGCTCACCTTTCACAGGTTTTACAGATTCAGGGGTGACCTGAAGGTATGTTCTTGTAAATTCCTCAGTAACGAGATTGTTTTTACCCGCCACTCTTGCCCTGATTATATATTCGCCATCATATCCGACAGTTGGGTTCCAGTTAACATGCCAGTTATTTCCGCTATTGCGGGTAATATCTGTTTTCTGCCAGATTGTTCCAGAGGCGGGTTTAACAGAAAAAATTACAGCAGCAACATCATTATTAAAACTGCTCAGTTGGAAATTGACCTGACCTGATTGCGGATTGATACCAGATGCTGACGAAATGGAAACCACAGGCGGGTTTTCTTGTTTTATGATTTTATCCTTGTCAGTGCTGCTTAAAATTGGTTTATTCGGAATGCCCCCAAGTTCCAGACAGGTTTGCAGCGGTATCAGGCAGGTTTGTTCAAGAATATAGCAATTGCATAAGGCTGCCTGATGGGTTGAGGCTGATGCTTCTTCAGGTAAATCCAGATTTACGGTAACTGAAAAACTTCCGGTCTTTATACTCTGCAATTCGAAATGTTGATTAAAAGTACCGTTGGCAGAAATATTGGCTGCTGCAATCGGGATTAACTGGCTCTCACCTCCTGCCATGGTTACCACACCTGTAGTTGTATTAACGCAAGTCAGCAGGGCATCTGAAGGGAGATTTTGCAGGCCGGTAATGGTCACATCCACATATGTCTTTTCACCTTTTTGTAGACTCAGTTTTCCGGCATTGACATCCATATTAACTGCCGAAACTTTTTTTTCAGTCGTCATATTATTTTCGGATACTGAAACTATATGAGGGCCGCTTGCGGCTTCCGGCATATTGATGATACACTGTCGGGGTGATTCGGCCAGTATTTCCATAGGTGCACCATCAATACTGCAACGGGTAGTCGACGCATCTCCATCGAAGGGACCTGTTATCCGGGAAGGTGCTGTAGTTAAAATATGTGCAGGTATTGATAGAAGTCCGGGATTCCCGGTCCTGTTGTTCATAGGAATAACGACTGTTGAAACAGTCTTGTTATTGAGTGAAAGGGAGATGGAATGGTTGCTGCTTTTGGTTGAAAATCTGAAGAAGCGGGATACAACTTTTTTTCCTGTCAGCTCATCTGGCAATTGAACGGAATATTTCTCCAGCGATTCTTTATTGCGATTTTTCTCTTTTGCTGATTCACCTGCCGGTTCAATAGTTACTGTTCCCGAAATGGTTTCACCGGGCCTTATATCATCCGGCAGGTAAATTTTAATCTGGCCCTCTGTTAAATTAAAAACTGCGGTCGTTAATCCTTTTTGGCTGCTGACCGTTTGTGCAAAAGAGGAGTGAGTTAAAAAAGCTAAAATGATAAAAACAACCTTTTTAAAGGAGGAAACCTGTCTCATAACTGTTCGTTTAATGGTGAATAAAACGGTACGAGAGGCTTTCAGGGGCAGCAAGAATGCATTAAAAAGGTACAACTTTAATAGAACTTAAACAGCAGAAAGGATTATTTTTATTCGCGATTCAAATTTCAGACTATGCAAAAAATACAAAAGCTTGTTTTTCTGTTTGTTTGCGCCCCTTTTTTAATGCAGGCACAATACAAAAGCAATCTCGAAAAGAGTAAATGGGTTGACAGTGTGTTCAATTCCCTCAGCAATGAGGAAAGAATCGCCCAATTGATGGTTGTGCGGGCCCATTCCAATCTGGGAGCTGATCATGTGGCCAAAGTGACTGCAGATATTCAGAAATACAATGTAGGCGCTCTTTGTTTTTTTCAGGGGGGACCGGTCAGACAGGCTAATCTCACTAATTTATATCAAAGCATCGCCAAAACTCCCCTGATGGTCACGATAGATGGAGAATGGGGGCTGGGGATGCGGCTGGACAGTGTAACCAAATTTCCTTTTCAGTTGACATTGGGTTCGATCAATGATGAAAGGCTGGTATATACGATGGGTATTGCAGTGGGTGAACAATGTAAAAGAATCGGGGTGCATGTAAACTATGCTCCGGTTGTAGATATTAATAATAATCCGAATAATCCGGTGATTGGGTATCGTTCCTTTGGGGAAGATAAAGACAAAGTATCCCGATATGGGATCGCGTATATGAAAGGAATGCAGGATGCAGGGATCATGGCCTGCGCCAAACATTTTCCCGGACATGGAGATGTGGATGTGGATTCACACTACGACCTGCCCATTATTAAAAAATCAATAGCCCAGCTGGATTCCATGGAACTGGTGCCATTTAAAGCCGTATTTGATGCCGGTATCGGCAGTGTGATGATTGCCCACCTGGCGATTCCTGCAATTGATAACACTGCTAACCGCGCCACTTCCATTTCAAAAAATAATGTTACGGATCTGCTGCGGAACAGTCTGCATTATAACGGACTTACTTTTACTGATGCCCTGGAAATGAAAGGTGTGGCCAAGTATTTTCCGGATGGGGTGATTTCAGTGGAAGCCCTGATCGCCGGGAATGATATGCTTTGCCTGCCGGCCAGTGTGCCCGAATCCATTGAAGCTATTAAAAAAGCCATCGCCGATAAAAGATTAAGCTGGGAAGATATCTATGTTAAAACCCGGAAAGTACTGGAGGCAAAATACAATCTGGGTCTGAATAAAACCCAGTGGGTGGATACCAATAACCTCCTGGCCGACCTGAATGCAAAAACTGATGCCATCCGTTATGAAGTGGCCCGTCACAGTATCACTTTATTAAACCAGGCCAGTTCCACCGCTTCAAGAACGGATTATGCAGTAGTGCCACTGACGGCTGCCAGGAATTTCGGAAATGAAAAAACCGGACCTGGTAAAATAGCCTACGTGGGAATCGGTTCAACCGAACTGAATGATTTTGGAAAGAGACTGCAAAAGGATTTCGGAGCAGATGTATTTACTTTCTCCTATAAAGACGGGCAGGACAAAGCCGATGAAATCCTCAAAGCTGTTCCCAAAGATGGCAAGTATGATGTGATTATTGTAGGTATACATAATTATGCCCTGAAGCCTGCTGATAATTTTGGCATCAGTGCAGCTGCCATCAATCTGTATAAGCAACTGAATTTTATCAAGACCGTCACGATGACTTTTGGCAATGTACTGGCCACAAAGAATTTTTGTGATGCATGGACCCTTCTGGCCTGTTACCAGGATGATCCGGTAACCCAGCAGGCAGCCGCAGATTATTTTTCCGGAAAATTCGAGTTGCAGGGTAGGCTGCCGGTCTCGGTTTGTAGATTCAAATTCGGAGCAGGAATCGTGAAAGATGAGAAAGATGTTTCCTGGCACCGGTTAGATCAGTTGTCAAGAGCGGACTCGATTGTTTCGAATGCCATTGCACAAAAAGTATTTCCGGGCTCCGTGGTACTGGCAGTACATGAAGGAGAAATTGTTTACCATAAAGCATTCGGTAATTATAAATATGAAAATATACAGCCTGTAAGCCTGGAAAGCATTTTCGACCTGGCTTCCGTGACCAAAATTTCAGCGACTACTGTGTCCGTGATGAAACTCTATGAGCAGGGCAAGCTGGATTTAAAAAAAAAGTTAGGTGACTACCTGCCTATCGTCAGGGGTACCAATAAAGAGCATCTCGAAATAGATGATATCCTGCTGCACCAGGCCGGACTGGTTCCTTTTATTCCTTTTTATAAAGAAACCATTGACGAAAAGACAGGTGCGCCCAATCCTGCGATCTATCGCGAAAAACCAGAGCCGGGATTTACGGTGCGGGTTGCAGATAATATTTACATGCGCAACGACTGGGAGGATACCATGTTTGCCCGGATTTTAAAAAGTCCGCTGACAGCAGCCGGTAAATATGTGTACAGTGATAATGATTTTATTTTTCTGGGAAAGATTGTGGAACAAATAAGCGGAATGAAACTGGACGAATATGTTCAAAAAACATTTTATCGGCCGATGGGGATGGGGAGCACCGGATTTAAGCCGAGGGAACGCTTCGCCAAAGAACAAATGGTACCCACCGAAACTGAAAAGCATTTTCGCCGCCAAACCACCCAGGGTGATGTGCATGATGAAGGTGCTTCCATGTTCGGGGGTGTAGCCGGACATGCCGGATTGTTCTCCAATGCGTATGATCTGGCCATGTTATACCAGATGTTACTTAATGGCGGTGAATTCAATGGAAACCGTTACCTGAAAAAAGAAACCATTGATCTGTTTACTGCATATCATAGTAAGAACAGTCGCCGCGGCTATGGTTTTGATAAACCTGAAAAAGACAATGCCATTCGTAAAGAACCCTATCCTTCTTCCATGATTTCATCTGCCGGTTTTGGACATACCGGTTTCACTGGCACCTGCGTATGGGTGGATCCCAAATACAATATTGTCTATATCTTTCTCTCCAACCGGGTATATCCCAGCCGGGATAATAATAAACTGGGACAGCTTTCCATCCGCGGTAAAATTCAGGATGCAATTTACCAGGCCCTGGGGGCAGATAATTAAAAAGCTGTCTGCAGCAATTATTAATTTACCCGTACGAACTGTTAATTGCTAAGCGCTTCGGAATAAAGCCAATCTTAGATACGGCCTGCCTGCCTTTTATTTACAATAAAAATGAAAAAAATTGTCTTGTCTGCTGCAGTGGCAGCAGTGATGGTATCCTGTTCTTCCTCTTCTTCCGGAAAAATTGATGAAATGACAAATGAAATGTGTGGCTGCTTTAATAAAATCAATGACAGCCTGCCTCCCGAGTCCTTGAAATTATTCAATGATGTGGCTACGGCTGCCAATGCCGGGGAAGCATATATGAACGGATTAAAGCAAATACCGGAAGCGGTTCTTCTTAAAATGAATGCGGCCCTGATGATGGTGGCAAAACCCGGTACAGCAGTTAAGACCTGTTTGGAAGAAATGGATAAGAAATACAAATCTATTGGGGGCGAAAAAGTGGAAATAACCCGGAAAATGGTGGATGTCCTGAAAAAGAGAAAAGACAGCGAGTGTAACCTGATGCTGGCTTTAATGCGGATTGAACTGGAGAAACAGGAAAAGGGTAAAAAATAAATTGGAATGAAAGACTGACTCAATCTGCAGTAATGCCAGATTGAGTCAGTCTTTTTTTTATTTCAGGTTCTCACATACCATTTCGTCCTTACCTGCCAGTTTGAAACGGGAATTATCGAATTTTCCTCCCAGGTAATCCTGGAACAGATCCACTTTGATGATCCAGCATCTTCCCTCCGGATCTTTGGCACCGATGGCAGTACCAAGGTGCCGGTATTCCGGATTGCCACTGATTTCATTTTTCTTGATGTACCAGTTGGCTGATAATAAAGATTGTCTGACCAATGTATATCCCGGGTACTCCCTGGCAAACCATTTGCTGAACCAACCCTCCCATTCGGCATTTTGTGCAACAGCTTTGGGCAAGTACACATTAGCGATGGCTTCATTTTTATTCGACTTGATGGAGCTGAGCATGGTTTTATTATTGCCATATTTAGTGATACCGTTTTGGGCTGTCTGCATAGCTTCTTCCAAACCGGGGATATCCGGAAAGAATGATTTTACTGCTTCCAGATAGGCCAGGTTGTTTTTAAGTTGCTGTAAGCATCCTTTTGCCCGGCAGAGAAGATTCTCAATTGGCTCTTTGGCGTTGCTGTTATAAGATCCCTGTTTTTCCAGCTGCTCAATTTCATAGGCCAGATCTGCATTGAGTTTGTTAAATCCATTCTTTTTGTAATTGTCTTCCGCTATTTTCATTTGTTTGGGATCGATTGGCATCGATCTGAACTTTTCAACAAAGGCTCTGAATTGTTCTATCCTTGTATCTGCCAATACTGCAAAGTCATTGCAGGGGGAATTGTAAAAGTAATCCCGCAAAACTTCGGGTGTGGTCAGGTATTTCAGGAAACGGGCTGTTCTTTTTCCCCGGGCCGTATCATCCAGTACTTTTTCATAGGGATTGAAGGCAGGGTCAAATTTAGGATTCTCTCCTCTTCCGGGTTGTGCATAAGAAGAAGCGACCATTACAGTAGTGATACAGATTAAAAGCATATTTTTTTTCATCATGATTTATTTTGAAGTGATGGGAATATTTTCGCAGGGAACGGTAGTTGGGGGACTAGGCATTGTCAGATAAGGAGCGCCATATTTGCCACCCCCTTCATACACACAACGAACTGTTCCGGCTGCGAGGGCACAGGTTCCATCGGCTTTTTTAATCGACATGTTCACATCCAGTTCTTTATTCAGGGGGATGTCCAGTACGTTTTTCTCAATCACCCAGTTGCTGACAATATGAACTTTTACCACCGTGATCTTATCAGCGGCCCAACTGGATTCATAGGAGCTCTTTACCATTTTTTCAATGGAAGGATCACTGGCCACTGCTTTTTTCATGCGAAGGTTTTTTACATAATCCAGCTGGTTCTTCTCCATTTGGGCAATATAGTCTTCCCGGCTGCCCTGTTTGGTAATGGCTGCATTCAGTCCTTCGAGCTGTTCCTGTAAAGAAATCGCTTCGGGATAAATCCTGATGGCAGCATTGATATAGGCTTTGTAGAGATAGAGTTCCTGCAGGAAAACCACCGCACTCATTACCCGGTATTCATCTTTAGCGCTGGCTGCTTTTGTGATGGCAAGAGCCGCACGATTCGAAATACTGATAACGTTTGAATAATTACTTTTAAGAACAGCCGCAGTAGGTTTTGAGTTGATGAATTCAGTCACTTTCTGATCAAACTCGGTTATCACTTTATCACTTTCCGCCAGGGCAGCCAGTACCGCAGGTTTACTATTGGCCAGATCGCCGGGTATATTTGGCATTCCCCTGGAGAATAAGAAGGATTCGGTAAACAGCAGTTTCATCTGCTTCATCGTGGCTTCTGCGCCGCCACGGGTGTAGCCGGAAGGTTGGGCCCAGACCGATACATTGAAAAGCAGGAATGAAAAAAAGTAGAAGGAAATAGTTTTCATGGTTTTTTTTAAACCGAAAACTATTCAGCTTTGATGGTTCTTTCTGCCCAAACCAATAATCAGGGCAGCTGCATCAACCGCTGAAACGGATTTTTAATAAGTGCTGGCTTCTTCAGTTCTGTTTTCAGTGAGTATTGTGACTTCCTGTAATTCCGCCCGGTCTTTTCCGGGTCTGAATTTTCCGGAAACTACTAATTCGGTGCCTTTTTGTAAATGCCGGCAGGCTCCGGCCTGTTCTGGTCGTATAAAGCAATAGAGTTTTCCTGAATCAGCCCCCGGGCTTTCGGATTGAAGGACGATCAGTGAGTGTCCGTTTTTTTGTTCTCCGTTTTCATAGATTCCCCTGACTGTAAAATTCCTGTTTTCATTTTGCGGATCGGCACAAAAACGGATACATTCCGGAACGGTCAGCAATTTTGAATGAGTGGTGTTTTTTTCAGGCTTTGCTTTCTCTCTTCTGAAAGCAAATAAAAATACCAGCAGGGCCAGGGTACAAATAATCAGGTAGTAACGGATTTTTTTCATTCAACCAAAGTAGAGAACGAAATAGCTTGATTTATGGATAATATATCAAAGAATGATTTGTATTTGCAAGCGTAGCCATTGATTTAACAAGCGGTTCGGAACGGATACCCCTGTTCAGGAACAGATATTAAAATGGATGGCTGACCCGTTAATTAGCCATTTTTCAGATATCGTCAGGGAATAGCTTTGTTTGAAACAAGACGATGCAGCCAGTCAGTGCTATCCTGATTTTATTGCTGTTGATTTTTTTCTCATGTAATGAAAGCCTGGAATCAGATAAAAAAACAAAAGCCGGCATAGATCAGTATGAATGGCTAATTGATACGGCAACCATTTTGACACAGGAAGATTTGCTGGCAGCAGCATCCCAGCTCCGCCAGATCAATGAAGAATATAAAACAGAAAAGGAAATGAACCCGGGTGAGCGGGGGAAGTTTTATCTGATATTGAAAGCAAGGACCTTTCTTGATCAAAAAATGGCCATCATGCTGGAAACTATTCCCGTTCAGGAGCGGGAGCAATTCTTAAAAAAGTTCAGGGCCCTGATGCCCGATTTATAAGATGAGTAAAAAGGTTACTTAAGGTTGGGAAGTATTTCTATACATCCCGTTTTTTGGTTAATAGTCCATTATTGTGGAAACTAGGCCTGCTTTTTCAAAAGCGGGCTTTTTTATGTCTTTTCCGGTCTTATCACTTATTAAAAATCTGAGTATACAGGTTAGCGCAGGGCTTCAATCTGTGAAAGGGGTCTTTTGCAGGCATTATGCAGGGATAGCTTTACAAAAAAACAGGGTGCAAATATTGATCAAAACAGCTCATCACTATGTTTTGCAGGACCATGAGGGTCAACTCGGCGGAGAGCTGATATATGACAATGCGGATATGACAAATGCTGCCATCAGGGTTGAGGGAGAGTTATTGGAAATCAGTTACAGCATACCAGGAAAATGGGTGAGTGTTCAAAAAGAGCAGGGAGCAAGCCGGAAACAGTTTTTGGCTGCCCTCCGGCCCGGAGGAACGATTTACCTGAATCATTGCTCCCTGCGGCGGTACTATTCAGTCCGGAAAAGCGGGAAATACAATGGACGCTTTGACCTGGTCAACCGTAAAAAAGAAGAGCTTCTGACTATTCATCCACTGATTAACTGGAAGCTCCGTGGACATGAATACCGAATTCAGTTGAACGAGGAATACCGGCAGGAATGCAGTTCTTTACTTATTTTACAGGCAGTCCATTGTGTAAACTGCCTCCTGGGTATCATCAATGGAACGGCTGTTCCGGCACTGGTAGATATATAAATTTGTTTTATGAAAAGAATGGTGGCTTTACTACTGATTTTACATGGCGCCATCTTAGCCATGGCACAGGATAATTGTTCCTGCGCCGGTATAACTGATGTAAACCGAAATACACTAAATGCAGACAGCCTGTTAAATACAAAGCAGCCGGCCTGTGTGATTCAGGGTTATCGTATTAAAGGACGGAGTTTGCTGATCCGGCGGGAGCTGGACTCAGCTGAAATCTTTATCAATAAAGCCATTTCATTACTTGAAAAGCAGGCCTGCCCGGAAGATGAATTCCTCATATTTTACCAGATGCTGGATAACCTCTATGCGAACCGATCTGATTTTAAAGGCGCTATTGAAATGGAATTGAAAATAGTTTCCATTTTTGAAAAGAGAAAAGATACCGTCAACTATTGCAGAGGTTTGCTGAATATTTCCAACATCTTCAATGAGTTTAAGCAAACAGAAAAAGGAATTGAGTATTGCAGAAAAGCCATTGGAATGATTAACCGCCTGTCAGTTTCATCAGAAAAAGCAGTCTTGCTGGCAAGAGCAGCCCAACGCTATTATACCTACTACAAACAAAGCAACCAGCTCACTTATCTCGACACCACTGAATTATATGCAGCGGCAGGCCTTTCCATTATCCGGAAAATTCCATTTGAGAAAGAGTCTTTTATTACAGTAAACAGCCGCTTGATTGCCGTGGCCACAGAAAAAAAGGAATATGATAAAGCCCTTTTTTATATTGACCAGAATCTGCAGCACCTGGACCGGCAGGTTGATTTGCCCGAGCTATCGGCCAATTTTAAAGATAAAACCAAGATCTATTTAAGTAAGAAACAGTATAATCTGGCGGCACAGTTTGCTGATTCCACTTTACATTATGATCAGTTGCTCAAATCACCCGCCACTATCGCAGCCACTTACCTGCTGATACATGATATTGCCTCTGCTTCCGGTAACCATGCGCTGGCGCTGTCTGCTTACAAAAAAGAAAGACTGATTGCAGACAGCATTGGTACAGAGGAGAAACTGGCAGCTGTAACTGAACTGGAGAAAAAATACAATCAGGCAAAGAATGAGAAAACTATCCGGGAACTTGCCCAGCAAAAACAAATCTACCTGCTCTTCGGTCTCGCAGGCCTGCTAACCGCTCTGGTGATTGCTTTTTTTCTGCGGCAGCAATCCCTGAAACACAAACATAGAATTCTGGAAACCGAACAAAGACTGAACCGGGCCCGGATGAATCCGCATTTTTTTTTTAATGCCCTGGCCACCTTGCAGAGCTATGCAGTCCGTGAAAATGATGGGGAAGCCATTGCCGCTAATCTCTCCAAGTTCAGTCATATCATGAGAGAAACACTGGAAAGTACTTACAAAGATTATATTACCGTTGAACAGGAAATGGTTTTTTTATCTGAATACCTGGATGTACAGAAAATAAGATTCCCTAAAAAATTTGAGTACAGTATTACAGCTGATAAAGAACTGGAAGCCGATCTGGTACAAATCCCTGCCATGATTATCCAGCCCTTTGCTGAAAACAGTATTGAGCATGGATTTAGTAATATTGATTATACCGGGCGGGTCTCAATCCACTTTTCCAGTACTGACAACGAATTGCAGGTGTTAATCGAAGACAATGGAAAAGGATTACCGGCAGATCCAAGAATGGAGACTGATCATATCAGCAGGGCCAGTCAGATCATCGGCGACCGGATTTACCTGCTTAATCTCAAGCTGAAATGTAATGCCAGCTTCAGTATTGAACAAAACAAAGAAGGTAAAGGGGTTTTCGTGAAAATCAAACTCCCTTTATTATTTTTAAAAAGTAATCATGAATAATACCAGGATACTCATCATTGATAATGAGGAAGAGTTAAGGGCCGGTCTCCGGGCTATGATCATCAAAATTGCTGGTGCTGATATTTCGATTGAAGAGGCTGATGGAGTGGCTTCGGGACTTGAAGCCATCCGGCAACTGGAGCCTGATATTGTTTTCCTGGATATTGAAATGGAAGATGGAACCGGATTCGATCTGCTCCAGCAACTAAGTACCCCGAAATTCCAGCTCATCTTTACCACGGCACATAATCAGTATGCTATTCAGGCTTTTCGTTTCAGCGCGCTGGATTATTTATTAAAGCCGATCAACCCGGATGAACTCCGAAACAGCCTCGGGAAAGCCATGGAGAATATCAGTCGTCATGATATCGCCGCCCAACTGGCCGTGATGATGCAGCAGCTTCATCAAAAAACTGATCATGACAGGAAGCTGGTACTGAATGATAAGCAGTCTACCTATTTCGTCCGCATTACCGATATCCTTTTTTGTGAGGCAGAAGGGCCCTATACCCGTTTTTTTATCAGCGGGGGAGACCCGATCCTTGTTTCGCGGAACCTGAAGGAATTTGAAGAAATGCTTACCCCGCTTGGCTTCTTGCGTACCCATCACTCTTATGTGGTGAATCCGGCAAGAATCAGAATGTATGATAAAACAGACGGCGGAGCCCTGATCCTAGATTCCGGGCATAATGTGCCACTCAGTCAGCGCAGAAAAGATATCGTCATACAGTCCTTAGAGAAAGATAATTCCAAGCCGGCAAAAAAATGAGTTGCTTTAGGAACTAACAATAAATAATGTTTGCCAAAAAAGGCACAAAGCCACAAAGAGATATTACAAAATTTTATTCGCCCTTCTTATTTAGTGAATTCGTGGCAGAAAATTTTTAAGCAACTAATTCACGAATTATCATTCATAAAAAGAAGGGCTCAAATTTGGGATTTAATGCAATCGTGGCGATAAATTGCTTTAGCCACTAATTCACGAAATATATTGAAGAAAAGAATGGCACAGGAGTAGGATTTAGTGTATTCGTGATGGCAAATTACTTGTAGCTACTAATTCACGAAATGTCTTTGAGATAAGAGAGACACAGGGCCAGGAATTAGTGTATTCGTGGCGGCAAATTATTTTAGCCACTAATTCACGAAACAACTTTGTGATAAGAGAACTTCTGGATTAGGATTTAATGCATTTGTGGCAACAAATTCTTGCTGTTCAAATTAATTCGTGCATTCGTGGCTATACATCCTTCGTGGCTCCCACTAAAAAAGCCCCGATCGAAACCGGGGCTTTGCAGTTAGTATCGATTACTCTGTTTACCTGTACACCACAATCTTCTTCGCAGCCAGTTCTCTTGATTTGGTGTCATACACTTTAACAAAATAGACTCCTTGTGACTGGTTGCCAAGATCCACATCAATCCGGCTATAATTGTTACCCGTTACCAGTTCGCGGCTGTACACCAGCTGACCGGCACTGTTGAATACCCTTACCGACACAGGTTCGCCGATACTGTTATAATATCTCACCTGGAACCTGCCGTCATTCGGACTTGGATAAACCCAGATCTTGGGTGATTCAAGCGCGGTTAGTACAAGCGAACCGGAATTGGATACACAACCATTGAGATCTGTATAAGTCAACTGATAAGTACCCAGGTGATCTACTGTTAATCCGTCGAGCACTTCATTCAGTGCACCCACCACCACATTATTATTTCTTCTCCATACATAGCTGCCTCCGGCAGGACTGACAGTTGACACAATCGTAGTGAACTGAGATGGAAGCAGCTGGCTTAACGGATTGAAACTGATCGACACAGCCGGTAAAGGATTTACAAATAGGCTGACCGCAGCTGAATTCACAATTGTGCAAAGTCCATTCAATACCACCCGGTAAGTTGCTGCGTTATTGGCTACTGTAACATTGTTCACCGTAAATGTTGATGCATTCGCACCGCTGATATTGATCCAGGTACTGCCATTCCACTGTTGCCACTGATAAGTCACTACATTGCTGGCAGTAACGGAATAGGTGACATTGCTGCCCGAGCAAACCGTTTGTGAGGCAGGCTGAGTGCTGATCACTGGAAGTTGTCCATCCAATACCGTAACAGTAAATGAACAGTTGGATGAAAGATTACCTGAAGCATCTATAGCCCTCCAGGTAACTGTGGTTGTGCCAATCGGGAAAGCACTGCCACTGGCTGGACCACTGATCAGCTGGGTGGTAACACCCGGACAATTATCTGTTGCATTCACGGTATAATTCACCACCGCTGTACAGGAACCAATGGGCGTGGTGGCGCTGATATTAGCTGGGCAAAGCGTCACAGGATTTTCCAGATCCCTCACAGTTACTGTGTAAGAACAGTTGCTGCTGTTACCCGCAAGGTCTTTTGCAGTGTATGTAACTGTAGTTACTCCCCTGTTAAATAATCGGGTACCCACAAAATTGATTCCGGTGGAAGCAGAAGAACCAGTGGTGGCACCGGTGAGTGTCCAGGTGATATCATTGATAATACAATTATCAGATCTTACCGGAGGAGGGTTGGTAACATTGGCTGCACAGATTCCCGGATCGGTATTTACCTGTATGGAAGCAGGACAAGTGATAACCGGATTTTCTGTATCGTTCACTCTTACTGTAAAGGAACAGGTAGCGGAACCACAACTATTGGTAGCGGTTATAGTTACGGTTGTGAGACCCACAGTAAAGAAACTGCCACTGCCATTACCCGAACCGCTTCCGGAACTGGCACCACTGAATTGATAAGTGATCATCGGAGCCGGAGCACCGGTTACTATGGTATTGTAACTGGCCACTGCCCCGCAATTTCCAGTGGTACTGCTGAGGACGATATTCGCCGGACAACTGATAGTGGGTACGGCATTCACTAATACGGTGGCGGTTACCGGTAATCCGTTACAATCATTCAAAACAGGTGTAATAGTAAAAGTGACCAGTACAGGAGAAGTAGTGGTATTGAAAAGTGTACCACTGATCGTGCCGGTGCCACTGGCAGCTATACCTGTTACTGAAGCGGTATTATCCCTGGTCCAGCTAAACATAGCCCCTGCATAATTGGATGAGGGAACAATATCAGTGATATTGCCGGAGCAAATAGTTTGGCTTGAAGGGGATACTGTTGCCGTTGGCAAACTCTCATTTACAATGATCCTGACATTAAACGGTGTGCCGACGCAACCACCCAGACTCGGAGTAACTGTAAAAATAACCATAACAGGCGCATTGGTTGTATTGGTCAGTGTTCCGCTGATATCTCCATTTCCCACTCCGGGAATACCGGTTACAGTGGCGAGATTATCGCGGGTCCAGTCAAACGTAATACCAGGTACATTGCCGGTAAATAAAATGGGATTAATTGCCGACTCCGAACAAACAGTTTGCGAAACAGGACTGGCTGTACCGGTGGGTACCGGGCTAACAGAAATGGTAAATGTTTCAGGTGTACCCGGACAGGAAGGCTGTGTTGGTGATACAGGTGTTACAGTGATGGTAGCCACTTCTGTGGAACTGCCCGCATTAATGGCAGTAAATGATGGAATATTACCAGTACCGCTTGCGGCCAGTCCAATAGATGGGTTGCTGTTAGTCCAATTATAAGTAGCACCAGCAATATTGCCGTTAAAGTTGATAGGAGCTGTTGTACTGTTTGTGCAAACTGCCTGACTGCTTACAGGATCAACTGTTGGGCTGGGTAACACAGTGATATCAAAGTTAACAGGGTTACCTGTGCAGGACCCGGTAAGAATCACATAGTCAAAAAATACTCTTGAAAAATAACTACCCGATTCCTGCCAGATTTGTTGCGGCAGATTACTGCTCAGCGGTAATTGCATACCTATCCTGGTCAGGGGAACATTGAATCCGGCAATGACTGTGTTATATGGAGCATTTCCATAAGAAGTAACTCCATCCCGGTCACCCAGTATGCCGATTACTTCACCCGCTGCGATATTGATATTAACCGGAATGGCCACCCCACCTGAATTTACCTGTGAAACAAATAATGTACTGAATGCATTGGTGGTGGATGGGAAGACCGGAGGTGCATTATTCCCATTAAATTTTAGCACCGCTACATTCTGATTTCCTGTTGAGGCATCGGTAGGTACAAATAATGAAGTCATGGTAAATGATACAGGTGCCGTAAACCAATAGCCCCTGGTATTGCCTGTGATTGAAGTTGCCTGGCTGGCCAACGGAATGGTTACAGGATTGCTGTTGGCACCTCCATACTCCGGTGTAACTGTAATAGTGGATGTAACCGGAACTCCTGTGTTATTTGAAGCAATGAATGAAGGAATATTTCCTGATCCATTGGCCGCTAAACCAATGGATGTGTTGTTGTTGGTCCAGTTAAAGCTGGTACCCGGTACACTACCGCTGAAATTAATAGCTGAAGTAGCTGTATTGTTGCACTCAGTTTGGCTGGGAACATTATTAATAGTAGGTATTGGGTTGACTGTGATCGTGAATACCTGTGCGGATGCAGTACAGCCAGGACCACCGGTTACAGATGGCGTTACAGTTATAGTAGCCACCTGAGTACTGTTTGTCGTATTTAAAGGAGTAAAAGCAGGTATATCTCCGGTACCGCTTGATGCCAGCCCGATAGAAGGGTTGTTATTTGTCCAGCTAAAGGTTGCGCCGCTTGTACCTGTAAAATTGATGGCAGCTGTTGAAGAGCCGACACATAGTGTTTGATCAGCAGGATCATCCACCACCGCATCAGGATAAACGTTAATGATAAATGTTTCGGGAGTTCCTGTACAGGCCGGATTTCCAAAAACAGGAGTTACTGTTATTGTACCGGAAATAGGAGCATTGCTGTTGTTTGTTGCTGTAAATGCAGGGATACTGCCAAATCCGCTGGCGGCTAAACCAATCGCAGTATTTGAATTCGTCCAGCTATAGCTGGTGCCATTTACAGGGCCTGTGAAATTAATAGCTGGAATGGAAGTATTTCTGCAAACGGTTTGGTCCGCTATGGTATTAACTGAAGGGATAGGGTTGACCCTGATGATAAACGATTTTGAGGAAGAGGCACAAACCGGGCCTCCCGGTAAGGTCGGTGTCACGGTGATGGTGGCAATTAAAGCTGTATTACCTGGATTTGTTACCGTAAAGGAAGGGATATTTCCTGTGCCACTTGCCGCAAGACCAATTGCCGGATTATCATTTATCCAGCTGAATGTTGCCCCGGCTGTGCCAGTAAAGTTAACTGCATTCGTAGTGGTGCCACTGCATCGGATCTGACTTACAGGAGTATTCACAACTAAATTCGGATAAACAGTATTGACAAATCCCTGGCTGGGCCCTATACAAACACCTCCGGCCGTACAGCTATTCACTAAACCTTTTACTTCCGGAAGTGTAATGGCCCGGTTATATAAACGTACTTCATCGAGTAAACAACCACTGATCATTGAGCTATTACCTGCTGGCGCTGATCCCCCTCCTAAATAAAAAATGCTGGAAACAATATTAACCAGGTGGCCGGCGGTTGAGAGCGTGGAGGTAAGCATTCCGTCCACATATCCTTTCAACTGATTTGCATTTTTATCATAAACGATTGTAATTGTTTTTGGCGCCGGGCCTGAAGAGCCTTCTATAGTCATCGACGCGGGAAACCCTGTTGTGGAAACTACATATACAAGATAGAATCCGATAGAGGGATTATAGCTCACCACAATTGGCGCAGACCCGATTACACTACCTATTACCCTGTAATCATCGTTTCCGGTTGCGGGAAATCCTGCGGCTTGAAAAGAAAGCGACCATGAACTATTGCTCAGGGAAGGTGCCCAGCCTGTATTAAAATAGTCGGTACTATTCGGTGTGGTACTGGTTGTTTGCAACGAACCTCCGCATATTGTATTTCCTCCCTGAAACATATTTCCATTCATTGTCCCCGTTGTTGTTCCTGAGGGTGGATTGATGGCCAGGTTGGGGGCATTGGTTCCCGTGCCATTAAATTTATAATATAAGAGCTCAGGTTTTGCTGATGTTCCAAATGCCGGAGTTACAGTAAAGTTGCTGGTTAATGGGGCATTGGTACTATTGACTGCAGTAAAAGAAGGGATATTTCCAACACCTGATTCTGCTAATCCTATTGAAGGATCAGTATGACTCCAGGTATAAGATGCTCCGCTAACTGTTCCGCTCAATGTTACAACCGGTGTTGCCGTATTGTTGCAGAAAATGCCGTCTGGAATACTGTTAACATTCGGTATCGGTGTTACGGTGATGGTAAATGTTGCCGCAGTACCGGTAGATGGTGTTACGGTGATAGTTGCTGTTACCGGAGAACCAGTAGGGTTGACTGCTGTAAAAGGAGCAATATTTCCTGTCCCGTTCGCACCCAGGCCAATAGTAGTATTATTGTTTGTCCAGGTAAAGGTGGTTCCGGAGACCGTGCTGGAAAAGACAATCGTATTTGTCGTTGCACCACTGCATACAGTAACATTGTCTGGCTGTATGACATTGAAAGGGGAAAAACGATCCCCGGCAATATTGTTTTCATCTTTTGTATCACCAGCCTTTGTGGTAAAGGCAATGCTGATCATTAAAAGAACAAAAAGGTACATTTTTCTCATAGAGAAGATTTTTAATTAAATGATGGCCTTTTGAATAAGGCAGGATTCCTTTATAAAATTATCCTTGCCATTCATCTGTTTCAGGGCAGTTCAACGCAACAAGCCCCACCTTTAACAGGCGGGGCTGAATTATTAATAGCTGATTTTAATAGATGCAGTAATCGGTTTGTACTATCTCATTTTTCGTATCAGTCTGATTGTGAATGTTTGATTCCTGAATATATGTAAGCAGAGATTTCATCTTTTTTTCAACATCTTGTCGTTTTCTTCCCGTCAGTATATCTGGTCACGCTATTTGGTTTTGATTATTCCTGAATCAGCTTTCTTATATTTTCTTCAATCAACGCTTCAATACCCTGTCCATAACCCGGTAATGAAAAGGCAATATTGCCCTTTTTGTTGACCAGGTAAAAACAGGGATAGCCTTGAATGATATAGTTCTTTGTTATAAGGTCGTCATCCGGAAAAATGACCGGATAAGGGATTTCATATTTTTTAAGAAAGGCCCGGACTTGCGCTTCTTTTTTATCTACCGGATTCACACCAAGTACCACCACACCGCTGTCTGCATACTTGCGGTAGATTGCTTTGATATGCGGAAAGGAGAGAATACATGGTGCACAGGCCATATAGAAGAAGTCAATTAGTACGACTTTCCCTTTATAGTCATCCAGTGATATTTTCTTACCGTCAATATTTTTGCCCGATAAGGCAGGTGCTGTTGTTCCATTGATTAACTGTTCTTTTCTTTGATAAGGCTCGTAGTTTTTTAACCGGTAATAAGCAGGGGCATCGGTAATATCGTATTTCTTTTTGGTGTCGGGCCAGTTGATGGAAAAGGTTTTGAGCGTGTATAAGGCATATTGCTGCATGGGCATATTCCCATTCATCATTTCAATCGTAGTGGCATATTGAATAGGCAGGTAATAATCCTTAATGATCCATAAATCGAAAGTCACCTGGTTGATTGCAAAGCCGGAAGTGTTTGACTTTTCTTTATTGATGATTCTGATATGGTAGCAATCCCGGCCATTTATTTTTTCATCTTTTTCGGTAATAAATAAATTGGCCGAGTCCGTGAAATCTTCCCCGCTGAAGAATACTGGTTTACTCCTGGCGGTTAAAGGCCTGAAAAGATTGGCTTCTTTTATTGCTTTTTTTACTTCCGCCGGCCAGAGTTCTTTGCTTAAGATATCACCGGTACTGTCTCTGGCGAAGAGAGAAATAAAATCCTCTCCGGAATAGATATAAGTATGTGACAATTTTTTCTGCCAATGCCTTTCCACCCTGAAACTCGCCGGACTGATACTGTCAGCTTCCAGTTTCGAGTATTTGCAATCGTATTTTGTGACTGTTGTGTCTGTGCTCATTAATCCTTTAAAAGTCACATCCATTTCATAGCTTCCCCATTGAATGGTTTTGCAGAATTCTTCTGCTTTTTTCAAAATACTGACAGCATCCTGGGCCATGGCGGACTGGAAGAAGAAAGAAAAGATCAGCAAAATCAGGCTATACTTTTTCATGCTAAACGATTTATGAATTAAAATGACATGCCGGGAAAAGCCTTTCAATTTACTCTTTCATGTATGTTAGACTGGCCATGTTAACCTGGTCAGAACCTTACTTAACAGCTGCTTCCTCATTTTATACAGGTGAGATCAGTTTGTTTTAACTTAGTCCTTCCTGTATGTTAATCAACCTGCATACCCATCGCCAGCCTGAACAAGGAGAAAAGGCCATTCTGAATCTCTATGAAAATTTCAGAGCTGCAGCAGCGCCCGGTTATTATTCAATTGGGGTCCATCCCTGGTATATTCAGGAATCCTGGTTGCGACAGTTCAAAGAGGTCAAGGAGTATAGCCCCTTAGATACTGTGGTGGCGATTGGAGAAACAGGTCTGGATAAACTTTGTAAAACAGATTGGTCCAAACAAGCGCTGAGTTTTACAGCACATATACAATGGGCCAATTTTTTACAAAAGCCGCTTATTATTCATTGCGTGAAAGCCTGGGATGAAGTTTTGGCCACATTGATAAAGCAAAAAGTCAGTGTGCCCGTCATTTTTCATGGGTTTTCTAAAAGCCTTGAACTGGCTCAGCAAATCACTAAGCAGGGCTATTACCTGTCTTTTGGTAGGGCACTGGAGAAGGAAAGAATGCAACTACTCCTGAAAGAAATACCGCTCAATCAGTTTTTCCTGGAAACCGATGATGCAGATACCGGTATTGAATCCATTTACAATTATGCCGCTGCTGCTTTATCAATTGACCTGAATGCACTTGATTTGCAAATACAAAAAAACGCAGAGGCTGTTTTTGGCCCTTCTTTTATTTTATGACAAAAGATCTGTCCTGGTTATCCCGTACCAAACTGCTGATCGGCGAAGCCGCCCTGCTGAATCTTGCATGCTCCCATGTGATGGTCGTAGGTTTAGGTGGGGTGGGTTCTTATGCAGCTGAATTCATCGCCCGCAGCGGAGTGGGTAAAATGACCATCATTGATGGTGATGTGGTGGATCCCACCAACCGCAACCGGCAATTACCGGCCCTGGCAACCAACCACGGACAACCTAAGGCATTGATCATGGAAGAAAGACTCAAAGCCATCAATCCTGAACTGGAATTAAAAGTAATCCGTGAGTTTATCAACCCCGAAATGGTGCTGCAGCATCTGGAAGAAAAACCGGATTATATCATTGATGCAATTGACAGCATTACCCCCAAGGTTACATTTATCAGAATGGCACACGAAATGGGATTGAGGGTTGTCAGCAGTATGGGGGCCGGTGCTAAACTGGATCCCACGCAATTAAAAGTGGTGGATATCTCCAAAACCTGGAACTGCCCCTTTGCCCAGCAGGTTAGAAAATACCTCAAACAACATCAGATCCGTAAAGGAATCAAAGTGGTGTTCTCTCCTGAGAATCCGATTAAGGAAAGCCTGATGCTAACTGATGGAAAAAATTATAAGCGCTCGGCTTATGGAACTATTTCTTATTTACCTGCTGTGTTTGGAGCCGTGGCAGCTTCCGTTGTGATCAGAGATCTGATCAAGACCTGAATTATTTTTTATCTCCACCCTGATTCGGGTTATTCGGTCTTTGCTGATTATTCCCGCCCTGCTGATTGCGGTTCTGATTACCACCCTGCTGACGCCCGGGCTGATTAGGCCGCTGACCCTGCTGGTTACGGTTGGGATTATTTTGCTGAGATCTTTGCTGCGGTCTGGGTTGATTACCCTGATGTTTATTCTGCTGGCCCTGCTGACCTTTATTGCCTTGTCCCTGGCCTTGCTGACCCTGACCTTGTTGACCTTGTGCTCTTTGTCCCTGGTTACGATTGGGCTGTGATTTTTCTCTTTGCTGTTGTTTCTTTTTCTTTTCTGCTTTCTCCAGGGTACGCAGACTGATCTGCCCTACCAGTTCCACCATCTCCGGTTCTTTTTCTACAGCCTTGGATGAAACCAGGTCAACCGGCTCAAGGTCTTCCGGACGGGTACCCTGTTGATTGAGTGATTTTATTTTTCTTACCCTTTCCAGACTCAACGGGTACTGCTTATTGCTATCAGGCAATGTGTACCACATGAGGTTCTTGAAAATATCTTTCTTGATCAGGAAGGCATTACCCTTGGCCACCTGCAATACATCACAATTTTCAGGGAAATGTTGGAGGGCATCGAGATAAGTATCCAGTTCATAGTTCAAACAACACTTCAGTCTTCCGCATTGTCCGCTCAACTTCGTTTGGTTGATGGATAAATTCTGATATCGCGCAGCAGCAGTATTCACCGATTTGAAATCCGTGAGCCAGGTACTGCAGCATAATTCACGGCCACAACTGCCAATGCCACCAACCTTGCCGGCTTCCTGGCGGGCACCGATCTGACGCATCTCCACTTTTACTTTGAATTCAGAAGCATACACTTTAATCAGTTCTCTGAAATCCACACGGCCATCAGCGATATAAAAGAAAGTAGCTTTTCGTCCATCGGCCTGCATTTCCACCTGACTGATCTTCATATCCAGTCTCAATTGCTTGGCAATAGCCCGGCTCCGGATCACGGCTTCTGGTTCACGGGCTTTGTTCTGGTTGCGGACTTCAATATCACGGTCGGTGGCCCGGCGTAATACTTTTTTCATTTCTGGGTTATCTTCTTTCACCCCTCTTTTCTTCATTTGCAAACGCACAATTTCACCGGTCAGGGAAACTTCACCCACATCAAAACCACTCACCCCTTCCACGGCAATCAGTTCTCCTTTTTCAAAATGCTGTAAAGTAGTATTGCGGAAAAAATCTTTCCGGGTACCCTGACTAAAACTTACTTCGATCACTTTGCAGGCACTGTCCAGATCGGCAATGGGCAGGTTGCGCAACCAGTCGTATGCATTCATGCGGTTACAACCGCCGGAACTGCATCCGCCATTGCTTTTACAACCATTTGGCTTACCGCCGGTAGCGGTTCCACATCCGGAACAACCCATGCTGCTGTTTTAGTAAATTTTATTGAAGAGGAAGATGAACCCAGGTTCAGAAGGCAGTTGATAACCCTGTATTATTTCCGGAGCAAAATGAGGGGCTCCAGTTCTATAGGACTGAACAAAGGCTTGTATACCTTTGATTATCAATACTATATAGATTTGAAAATGAATACATTGTTGTGTGCGCTCTGATTCCGGGACACTGTTCTCTGCTCACATTTTTTCTGCCTCTCTCCCTCAATCCATCAAAAATACAATCTTATCCTGAATAATATGGTATAGTTTAATGGTCAGGGCATGAAAGAGCATTTTGCCATTGGCATTGCGTTCTATATAATAACTGGCCCGGTCCAGCTCCTCAATAATGGCCTGTTGCTGTTCAATTCCGGCAATTTTATTCAGCCTTTCGGCAAAGTCCTTTTCGGTGCCAAAGGCACCGGGGGCATGACCCATGGCCCGGAGCAGGACAGCCTGTTCGAGCAGGTGATTAAAATAACGGAGAAACTGTTTTTGCTTTTCCCGGCCCAGGCGACTGATTTCTTCCACCCACCTGGTCTGGGCAACCGGACCTGTTTTCAAAATAGCATTCAGCCATTCCCGCAATAATGCCTGCCAGTCTTCTTCCGCATGTTGCACTAATTGCAGGGCTTCCCGGTAATTGCCATCACTCACACTGGCCACCTGTCTGGCAATGGCCGGGTCGGTATGATTCCTGCTGATCAGGGCTTCTTCTATATCTTTTATTTCGAGGGCAGGTATCCTGATCAACTGACAACGGCTGACAATGGTCGGTAATACCAGCTCTTCATTTTCCGCCACCAGTATAAACAATGTATTGGCTGGCGGTTCTTCAATAATCTTGAGTAGTTTGTTTCCTTCCTTATCCAATTCCTCCGGCATCCACATCACCAGTACCTTGTAATCGCCTTCAAAACTTTTCAGACTCAGCTTTTTGATAATCTCATCACATTCCTTTGCCGTGATTTTTCCCTGGCTGTTTTCTTTTTCCTTGATCATCTCGATCCAGTCGAAAAGATTGCCATAAGAATTCAGACGAATAAACTCCCGCCACTCCGTAATAAAATCGGCGGCCACCGGTTTTTCACCTGGCTTTTTAGTAACAGTTGGATAAGAGAAATGGATATCCGGATGCATGAGTAGATTGGCCCGCTGACAGGAAGGACAAATCCCACAGGCATCCGATACCAATGCAGCTGCTGCCGGTACAGGTTCAGGATCTCCAAACAAAGAAGGACCAGCCACGGCCTGATTATTTTTACCCGTCACTTTTTCACAAAGCAGGTATTGGGCAAAAGCTATTGCCAGGGGCAGTGCGCCGCTACCTTCTTTTCCCAGAAAAAGCAATGCATGACTGAGCCGGTTATGATGAACCAGTTCAGCAAGCTGCCCCTTCACTTCCTGCTGACCTATAATAGAAGAAAACTGCATGAAAGGCGAAAGTAAACTTTTAAGTATAAAAAAGAAGAAGTCGTGAAAGCTAAAAACTTAATCTGCTTCGATCCTTAGATTGCTCGGGGTAAAGTTAGCTCCTGCCTTCTTTTAATAACGGAAGGCAGACAATATGATAAAGGAGCATTTTGCTTCGGTCATACTTCGACAAGCTCAGTATGACAAATGGGCGTTGTCCTAAATGGCATCCGTCGCTCAATCTCATTCTTGTCACCCTGAGCTTGTCGAAGGGTGTTTAAGAGGAGCATGTTTAAATCACACAATTACAAGCTCATTGAAACAACCGGCGGAACCTGCTATCGAAAATGAAAAAGGCGGTCCTTAAAGAACCGCCTTTTCAAGTTATGCCGATAACTTAATTCAGGTATTTCAATATATCCTCGCTCATTGGTGTCGTACGCGGGCTGAAAGTAGCAATCAGTTCTCCGTTTTCATTGATCAGGAACTTGCCAAAATTCCAGGTTACCGGATCAGCAAAACCCTTGGCCTGCGCCTGTGCTTTCAGATATTTATAAAGCTCGTGCGTATCATCTCCTTTCACCGAAATCTTTTCACCCATCGGAAAGCTTACTCCGTAATTCTTTTTACAAAACTCCTTGATATCACCATTGGAACCAGGCTCCTGTCCCCCGAAATTATTGGCAGGAAAGCCAATGATCACCAGTTTGTCCTTGTACTTTTTATATAACGCTTCCAGCCCTTCATACTGTGGCGTTAAACCACATTGAGATGCTGTATTGACAATCAGGATCTTTTTTCCTTTGTATTTGGAAAAATCTATATCTGTACCATCCAGCCCCGGCACTTTGAATTCATAAATGGATCCGGCTGTCATACCGGCAACGAGGAGAAAAGTAAGCATCAATGTTTTCATTGTTGATTTGTTTAAATGAGTAACAAAACTAATCGAATAAAGTTGCCCCGGGTTGCTTCCGGACAGATTTATCTATTCTTTATTGTTTCTCAAAACAACCCAGATCCGGTAAGCCTACCGCCCGGGCACGCCCATCCAGATCTGTCAAAATACCCGTATTCACCCCTTTGTTTATTGCGGGAGACCCGGTTTTCAGCCTGAAATCAAAATAATTCCGGTTAGTATTGATACTGTCGAATTGCGGAGCCTGGTTATTGATGATCTGGTTCATCGTTGAGTTGGCAGGGTTTGCCTGTACTTTCCAGAGATTATAATCAAAGTTGACAGTAAAGGCTGTATTTCCGATTTTTTCAACCACCACTTCATCATTTACCAACCCATTCTCTCCCCAGAAAATACAATTACGGAAAAGCGCCGTTAAACCAGAAGAGGTTCCATTGGCATAATTACTTAAAAAGAGCACGGGGTTTTTATGTTCAATAAAGCGGTTGGCATACGTTACAACCGTACAATGGGTGAACTGATAATCGCCACCCTGTGCCAGTAATAAATTTTTACCGCAGTTACTGATCAGACAGTTTCTGGCTCTCAGACTGGAGTTCAATGCAATAATTCCGGCATCATAAACATTGTTAATCACGGTTTCGTTGAGAATCAGTTTAGGATTGGCATTGGGGGATGGTTCTGCCAAACCGATACCCTGATAAGCATTCCGGATCACTGCATAGTTCAATACATTATCCTTTGAATTGGTCAGGAAGAAAATCCCCGGCCATCCCGCAGGATAATCCCGGTATGGCTCATCAATCCGGTCACTCTGAAAATAAACGCGGTCAGCCGTGTCTTTTAATCCATTCACCAGCAGGGTACCATTGACAAGTAAAGGCGCATCAGCATGTATATAAATCCGGCAACCCTTTTCAATTGAGAGTGTCTGGTTACTGTTGATCCGCAGGGAACCCAGGATCACATAGGGTCTGTCATTCAACCAGGTTTCATTACTGCTGATCACGGCATCTCTTAAAAAATGGGCATTTTGTCCCCAGGCCTCCAGTTGCACTTTTCGGTCACGGCCATTATAATTAAACTGAATGCTGTCACGGATAATAAAAGGAAGATTGCCGGCAGAGGGATTCACATTTACCTGAACAAATACATAAAGACTGTCATTGGCTTCAATATCCAGGTTACTGAATTGAGTGCCGATGATTCCATCCACATTCATTTTAAAAGCAGAAGCATTGCCACCGGCTAGCTGCAGGGAAGATATTTTCAGTTTCTGGTTATTGTCGTTGACAATCTTTAAAGTCCGGTAAGTTGATCCCGCGGTAACAAATAGCGTATCAAATTTTAATGTATCGGCGGATACCTCCACTCTTGCATCAGGGGAACTGATATAGGAATCCTTCCGGCAGGAAACAAATAATAGTACGACAGATAAGGCAAATAGTCCGGCAATTCTCATGTCCCTCAAAAATAGTCCAACTATTTGATATTACCGGGCCGCATAACAAAGTGCGGCCACACTTAATTCAACCGCTTCCGCCTCTAAGATCACGGTTCCGCAGGCTTCCAGTGTGGCACCCGTGGTAATTACATCATCTACCAGTAATATTTTCTGGTGACGCAGCCGCTGCTCATTCGTCAATAAAAATTTTCCTTCCATATTTTTCCATCTTTCCATGCGGCCCTTGCGGGTTTGAGTGGAAGTAAACAGCGGTCTCGTTACAGCATCCTGTAATACCGGTACTCTGAGTATTTCAGCAATACCCTCACATAGCAGGGTGGCCTGATTATAACCTCTTTTTCTTTCCCGGTCAGGAAAGAGGGGGAGTGGTACCAATCCATCCGTATGAAAACGGCCGGATTGCAATAACTGTAATCCCATGATCCGGCCCAGCTGCCAGCCCAGTTCCCGGTTCCCCTTGTATTTTAACTGATGCAGGATATGTTGTACCATCGACCGCTTGGTAAAATAATAATGGGCCGTGGCCGCCTGCAAGGGGATTCTTCCCCAGAATGTTTTTTCTACCGGATTGCCGGGCAATCTTTCAAAAACAGTTTCCGGCAATGCAGCCAGACAACGAAAACATAATTGCGAATCACTATGTAAGCGGTCACTGCCACAACCGGCACAACAATGCGGAAAGAACAGGTGCAGGAATGCGGCTTTTATTTCTTTCAGTATTAGCATCCCTAAAGAAAGAAAATCCGCCTGATGTGGTCAGGGGAAAATCACCGCTGATCAATGGTTTTTTTCCGGAAGAAAAAGGTATTGATACAATTCTTCAACCCTTGCCATGGTGATTACTTCTATCTGGTAGTCCTGCCCGGTGAATCCTTTTTTACTCTGGCGGCCGGAAGGAAGGTTGTACTTGGAGACTATGATTTTTTCAAATCCCAGTTTCTCGGCTTCAGCAATACGTTGTTCAATTCTGTTCACGGCGCGGATCTCACCGCTTAATCCCACTTCACCTGCAAAACATATTTTCTGTGAGAGCGGCACATCTTCATAAGAGGAAAGAAGGGCACAGAGTACAGCCAGATCAATGGAAGGATCTTCCACTTTTAATCCACCGGCGATATTCAGAAATACATCTTTCACACCAAAATGAAAACCGCCTCTTTTTTCCAGTACAGCTAACAGTAATTGTAATCTCCTCAAATCAAACCCGGTCACCGTTCGCTGCGGTGTACCATACACAGATTGGGTAACCAGGGCCTGTACTTCAATCAGCAGCGGACGCATCCCTTCAATAGTGGCGGCAATCGCGATCCCGCTCAGCTGTTCTTCTTTTTGGGTAATCAGAATTTCACTGGGGTTCAATACGGCACGCATTCCCTGATCAGTCATTTCATAAATACCTAATTCAGCAGTACTGCCAAACCGGTTCTTGAGAGTACGCAGGATGCGGTAGGCATAATGACGGTCGCCCTCAAATTGCAAAACAGTATCCACCATATGTTCCAGAATTTTGGGACCTGCGATACTGCCATCCTTGGTAATATGGCCAATGAGAAATACAGGTGTATTGGTTTCCTTGGCAAAACGCTGAAACTCTGCTGTGCATTCCCTGATCTGTGATACACTGCCCGGAGAGGAATCAATAAAACTGGTATGCAGGGTTTGTACCGAATCCACAATCACCAATGCCGGTTTCAGTTTTTTTATTTCCTGAAAAATGACCTGTGTGGATGTCTCGGTAAGCAGAAAAAAATCATCGTTCTTGAGTCCCAGTCTGTCTGCCCGCATCTTGATCTGCTGTTCACTTTCCTCTCCGCTGATATAAAGTACAGTCACGGATTTTAACCACAAACCGTTCTGTAAAAACAAAGTTGATTTTCCGATACCCGGTTCACCGGCCACCAATACCAGACTACCTGGTACAATACCACCACCCAATACACGGTTCAGTTCAGTGTCTGCAGTCTGTAATCTTTTTTCTTCACTGCTTTTTACATCTTTCAGTGAAATGGTTTTTGCAACACGTTCATCACCGGTATATTCTTTCCACTCTTTATTTTTTTTACCGCTGTCCTTTTGTACCAGTTCTTCCACAAAAGTATTCCACTGACTGCATGACGGACATTGTCCGACCCACTTCACACTTTCATATCCGCAGTTCTGACAAAAAAAAGCTGACTTGATCTTGCTCATGCGCTAAAATTAAATGATTGCAACGGCTGTTGTGCAACATGCCCTGATTGTTTGAAGAATAATGAAATGAAAACAAAAAAATGAATCGGATTGAATCAGAAAAGATGCGGGACTGTCTGTTCTTGTTTTGGAAAAAAACAATCAAAATGTATGAATGTAAAAAGGGCCAATCTTTCGATTGGCCCTCTTACTTACTAACCCATTAAATTCTATTGCTAAGTTACAATTATGACCCACATTTCAAAATAATTTTTTGGTCCTGTGTATAAGTTTTGCAGTCGGAAATTCCCTTTTTTTTGGAGAAAAATGGGATTTGAAAAGGCTTATAAATATTTGATAAATAGGTATTTATGTTAAAAATGTTTTTATTGCTACAGGACCTGCAACAGCCGGCTAAATTTCTTTTCCCGGTTTCGAAATGACAAAAAGACGGGAAAAAAAAGGGTAGCCTGATTGGTCACAAATTTGATGATATTATTCACCTAAAATGTGTCAAAAATGATGATGTCAAGTGAGATTTTTATCGTGTCCCTGGTCTTTCTGGGGATCAGTTTTTTGGTGTCCGCGGTCCTGAAGCAGAAGTTCACCCAGTACAGCAAGATCGGGCTGGCCAACGGCTTGTCGGGCAGGGAAATAGCCGAAAAAATGCTCCGGGAAAACGGCATTTATGATGTAAAAGTGGTGTCTGTGGAGGGTTTCCTGAGCGATCACTATAATCCGGCTAATAAAACAGTGAATCTCAGTCCGGAAGTGTATAATGGTACCAGTGTTTCGGCAGCTGCCGTGGCTGCCCACGAGTGCGGACATGCTGTACAGCATGCCACCCAATACGGCCCCCTGGTTTTCAGAAGTAAAATGGTGCCGGCGGTAAAATTCAGCTCCATGCTGGTGAACTGGATCCTGCTGGCCGGGATGGTAGCCATCGCTATTTCCAATAATCCCACCATCCTCCTGATTGGAATTATTGTTATGAGTATCACGGTGTTAT
>DAORJS010000001.1:0-58005 GCA_035439185.1 Chitinophagaceae bacterium | reverse complement strand
TTTCCTTTTTTAGTAGTAATTAATACCACCCCTTTTGCGCCGGCTGCCCCATAGATGGCGGCAGAAGCATCTTTCAGGAAGGTGATATCCTCTATCTGACTGGCATCCAGGTTATCAAACCAGTCTGCATTCGGTGACTGTGCCCATTGAGTAGGATTGGCAATAATTCCATCGATTACAATCAGTGGCTGATTGGTTACACCAGTAGGTGCTCCCGGAAAAGTTGTGGCATTCCGGATATTTAATGTGGTAGTAGAACCAGGTTTACCGGAACTGAAGTTCACCCCCACACCCGGAATACGGTTTACGAGGGATGAAGGCAGGTTGGCCACCGGAATATCTTCGATCTCCGATCCTTTGATGGTAGCAACAGCACCCTGTACATTGATTCTTTTTTTAGTGCCGTATCCGACCACCACTACATCTTCCATGGTTTTTTCCAGTAAGGTCATTTGCACATTAAATGTGTTGCCTGTACCGGCTTTGGCTTCGTAAATCAGGTACCCTACACTGGTTACACTGATAATGGACTCTGAAGATGGGACTTTAATGGTAAACACACCATCCGCATTGGTGGTGGTTCCATTGGTGGTGTTTTTTACTTTAACACTAACACCTTCCATGGGCTTGCCAGTGGGGTCAGTCACTTTTCCGGTAACCGTTCTTTCCTGTGCGAAAGACAGCACCGAGAACAGCATACATACAACCCATAGCAGCAGTTTTGGCAGTCGGAGACTATTCATATGGCTTTGTTTATATAAAAAAATCAGTAATACATTATTGATCACGCGGCATTTTGTTTACCGGCAGCATCTTTCTCTCTTTTCTCTCTCAATCTTTGCTGCCAGGCTTTTTCTTCCGCCTTCATATTGTACCCTTGTTCTGATAAGTAATTATTAATTTTCCCCTTGTACTTACCGAACATTTTGTGTTTAGCATCTGATGATCCCTCCATCATGGCTTTCTCACGGGCTTCCAGTAACCAGTTGTAAATTTTTTCCTTTTGTGCAGCCGTTAAAGTGAGAATCATATCCTGATAGGCCGTATACGTAACATTGAGCACATTGTAGGTCATACCATTTTTCACCTGCTCCACCTGATTATCAGAAAGTTTTTGATCCAGCTTTTTGGTGAACTTCCGGTGAAGTGCCTCCAATCGGCTTGCTTTTTCTTCGGTACTGATGGTAAGATCATGTACTTTATTAAGCTCATAATACTGCCCGGCAATCAGTTGAGTGATTTTTTCCTTCTTGTTCGCTTTAGCAATATTTAATCCGGTAACTATTTTTGCCGACCGGTCCCATAATGTTTTTTTGAATGCGGCTTCTTTATCTTCTGTTGTCTGAGCCTGTAAACCGGTGGTGAGAAAGAGTACTGCGGTAATCATGAAAAACAGTAATGCGTGTTGAAGGAACAGTCCATTATTGTCACCCTTTAAGAGGAGATGTTTTTTCATACCGCAGCTTAACCGTTAAATTTTTGTCGAATGATAACCGTGATTTAAAGGTACAGGTACCCTTCCCGCCTGAAAATGTAAGGTTTTGCTATAAAGATGTATTATTTTACTAAAAAACAAGGCCCCTGTTCCGGGAACGATTGCGTTGAGAAAACACATTACTTAGTCTGTAGCAGAGAGGATAATGGTAGCCGGTTTCAAGCCCGGAGCCGTCGCCCTTAATGTAATATTTCCCTTTTTTCCGTTCGATTGCAGCATAAGCAATGCAAGCCCCTTCCAGGCATGTCTTTCCGGACTTTTCAGAGATCGGATATCGGCCTGATAACCATTATCGGTTCCGGCGATCAGTCCGTTGCCCGAAACAGTAAACTGTATCCGATTGCCGGCATCCGGAACCAGGTTCCCATCCCGGTCCAATATGCGGGCGGTAATAAAAGAAAGATCTTTTCCATCGGCTTTTATTCCTTTTTTATCCGCCAGCAATTCAATCCGGTAGGCAGGTCCTGCTGTCCGGATTGATTTTTCCATGACTGTTTGACCTTTTTTACTGCTCCTGATTTTTATTTGTCCAGGTACAAAGGGAACCCGCCAGCTCACATGCAATGAAGAATCGGTTTTAGATCTTTTCCCTGCGGATTTGCCATTTACAAAAAGTTCAACCTCATCTGCCTGATTATAATAAGCCCAGACATCCACCGTGTCGCCTTTTTTCCAGTTCCAATGCGGGAAAACATGCAATACTTTTTTATCTGTCCACTCAGACTGGTACATATAATACACATCCTTGGGAAAACCGGCCAGATCAATGATCCCATAATAACTGCTGCGGGAAGGAAAGGCAGGATAGGGCAAGGGCTCACCTAAAAAATCAAAACCACTCCACACAAATATGCCAGCCATATGCGAATGTTTTTTCACCGCCAGCCAGGTCTTTTCATGGGTTCCACCCCAGTAAGCATGGGTATTGTCATAGGCAGCAGCCGTATAATCTTTATTACCCATATTAAATGTATCCTGTGCTTTAAAATCCGGTGGCCAGATCCGGATACTGTCTGCCGGGAACTGATATACACCTCTGGTCGAAAGCGCTGATGCGGTTTCTGTCGCAATAAAAACCTTGCCCGGGAATCGCTGCGGCAAGTGAGGGTAGTCGAATAGTTTATAATTGAAACCCAGAACTTCCATGGCTCCGGATTTGGCAATAAAATTTTTTTCAGGCAATGTTTCAGTCAGTGCTGCAATGACCGGACGCGTATTGTCCACCGATTTTACGATCTCCACTAATTTCTTCCCCCAATAAATACCGCTGCTGTCAAACTGCTCCCGGTTCTCATTGCCCACACTCCAGGCAATCACGGAGGGATGATTGCGATCCCGTTTTACCATGGCTAATAAATCCCGCTCATGCCATTCCATAAAGTCAAGATGGTAATCGTATTTATTTTTTTTCTTCGTCCAGTTATCAAATGCCTCATCAATCGCAAGGAATCCCATTTCATCACAGAGATCCAGCATGGCTGCGGCAGGTGGGTTATGTGAAAAGCGGATGGCATTACAACCCATCTCCTTTAATATTAACAAATGCCTTTTCGCTGCTACTTTATTAAAAGCTGCCCCCAATGCCCCCAGATCATGGTGCATACAGACCCCTTTCAGCATCAGCTTCTGTCCATTAAGGACAAACCCCTTTTGCTGATCAAAAGAAAAATACCGGATACCAAAACGGCTTGACCATTCATCCTGCAAATACCCATTCAGGAATAGTTTCAGCTTGACTGTATAGAGTGAAGGACGTTGCGGACTCCATAATAAAGGTCGCTGCAGGATCTGATTCAGTTTAAACCTCAGCCTGACAGGAAAATTTGCCTGAAAAAAATCTTTGCTGACCGATACAAGCCGATTGGAAGGATCATAGATCTCTGCCTGATAATCCACCTTGTCTGTCTGATCCATTTGTTTAAAATCAATATCACCGCTGATATCCAGTAAGGCAGCACCTGAACCACCTTCCCTGGTTTGTATAAAAAACTGCGAGGTATCAAAAGCAGTCTGATTTCTTATCAACAGTTTTACATCCCGGTAAATTCCTGATCCGGTATACCAGCGGCTATTGGGTTGTTTGCTGTTATCCACTTTTACAGCGATTATATTTTTTTGAGGATAGGGAAGCAGGTGAGGACTTAAAAGATAACTGAAAGGCATATATCCATTGGGTCTTTTGCCCATATAATGTCCGTTGATCCATATCTCGCTTTGCTGATACACCCCATCGAAAGAAATGCTCACCTGTTTTTGATGGGCAGCAGCCGGTAATACAAAAGTTTTCCGGTACCAGCCAATCCCACCGGGTAATGATCCACCCTGATTGGTGGCAGGAGCATCCTTTATAAAATCGGATTCAATACTCCAGTCGTGAGGAAGATGGAGCATTCTCCAGTTGATGTCCTCATAATTTTTCTCCCGCGCCAGACTGTCATCACCCAAATGAAACCGCCAGTCGCGGTTAAAATCAATCGCCTGCCTGACCTGTGCATGCACAGATAAAACAGAAAATAACAGTACCCAACAAAAAATACTTCTTACCATAAATGATGAACTGAAGGCTTTATATATTTTTCGTAGACCGCTTTTACTTTGTCCATTTCCTCTTCTGTTAATGCTGCCCGGTTCATGGCAGCCAGATTACGAACCAATTGCTCAGGTTTAGAGGCACCCGGAATTACCGTACTTACTGCATCAAAATGCAGGACCCATTGCAGGGCAGCTGCGACAAGATCAGCCGGAAAAATTTCTTTCAATGCTTCAACGGCTTTTAAACCAGTAGCATAATCCACACCGGAAAAAGTTTCTCCCTTATCAAAAGCTGCTCCATCGCGATTGAAAAAACGATGATCGCCTTTTTCAAAACTGGTGGAAGCAGAATAATTTCCGGTCAGCAATCCACTGGCCAACGGCACCCGTACAATGATGCCGATATTTTTTTGCTTTGCTTCGCGGAAGAATAATTCAGCCGGGCGCTGACGGAACATATTGAAAATGATTTGTACGGTAGTTACATTCTCAAATTCAATCGCTTTTAATGCTTCCTCCACTTTCTCCACACTTACACCGAGGTGAAGGATCTTGCCTTCTTTTTTCAGGTCATCAAATAAACCGAATATTTCAGGACGATAATACACAGCTGTGGGCGGACAATGCAACTGGATCAGATCAATGCAATCAATTTGCAAACGACGCAGACTATCATCCACATATTTTCTCAAAACAGGAACCGTGTAGCCCTCATTGATATGTGGTTGAATCTGGCGGCCGCATTTGGTTGCTACATAGATTCTTTCTTTTCTTTCCTTCAGAAATCGACCCACTGCTTTTTCACTTTCTCCGTCACTGTACACATCGGCCGTATCAATAAAATTCACCCCCCTGTCTGCAGCTTCGTGCAGGATGGCTGAAGCATTCTTCTCATCAAAAGCTGAACCCCATTTGCCGCCAACCTGCCAGGTACCCAGTCCGAGGGGATTGATTTCAAAACCTGTCTTTCCCAAAATTCTTTTCATATCCGATTTAATAATTTTTATGTTCAACATTCCACCATGGCCTTGATCACTCCATTCGCCGGATTCAGCCAGCTTTCGAAATGATTTTTTACTTCTCCGAATAATACCCGGTGCGTGATATAGGTAGCGGGATTCACTTTTTTCTCCCGCATGGCTTTCATTACTTTTTCAAAATCTTCTCTTGTTGCATTGCGGCTGCTCATCAGCGTGGTTTCGCGTTTGTGAAATTCAGGGTGACTGAAACTAAACGCTTCTTTCTGTAATCCCACCAGCACATATCTTCCACCATGTGCAAGGTACTGTAAAGCATTATTGATGGCTTTTAAATTGCCGGTAGCATCAATGACCACGGTGGGCATATCTTTTCCGGTAATCTCCTGTAATTGTTGCAGCGAATCCGGTGCAGCCGCATTAATGGTAAAAGGTACCTGCAACTTTTCCCGGCAGAAGTTTAATCTCGATTCATTGATATCCATCGCAATCACATTCGCTCCTTCAATTCTTGCCATTTCCATTACTCCTAATCCAATGGGTCCGGCACCAATCACTAAAACAAATTCACCGGGTTTCACCCCCGCCCTTCTTACCCCATGTGCCCCGATGGCTAATGGTTCAATAAGGGCCAGTTCATCCAGACTCATATCATTTCCCTTCAACAGGTATTGAACAGGTACTGAAATATACTCACACATTCCACCGTCTGCATGTACCCCGAATACTGAGATGGCCGCACAGCAATTGGGCAATCCGTTCCGGCAGGCAATACAGGTTCCGCAATTGAAATAAGGTATGATTGAGACCTGATCGCCGGCCGCAAAACCATGGCCTGGCTCAACTGCTTCAATCACTGCTCCCAGTTCATGTCCTAATATTCTGGGATAATTAAAAAAAGGTTGTGTGCCCTCAAATGCATGGAGGTCAGTGCCACAGATTCCGATCCGCTTTATTTTTAATACCGCCTTTCCTTTTTCAGGAACCGGTTTTTCTTTTTGGCTGTAAACCAGTTGTCCCGGTTTCTCACAAATCAATACATGCATTTATTTCAATTTAATCTGGTAATGATATTGTCCCGAGCCCAGCTTCACCGGTTTGGTTTGACCAGGGAGGTACAAGGTAGCACGGGTATTGGCCGGTACCTGAATATCGAGTAAAAAAATTTCCTTTTCAATTTTCCAGCTGCTGATTAATTCACCGTAAACAGAGTGATAATGGGCATTGGCAGATTGAATATCCCCAACTGGCCGGGGGCGGATCAGGAATTCTTTAAACCCTACCGAATTTTCGGTTTGTTGAATCCCTGCCAATCCGGTATAGAACCAATCCATCAGGTGGCCCAGCATAAAATGATTATTGCTCACAATCGGAAGTCCCTGCCAGGATTCAGTTAATGCGGTTGCTCCGTTCCTGATCTGATAACCGTAACCAGGGACATCGGTACGGTTATTCATTTTATAAATGATATCATCCCTGCCTGCGGCACTCAACACACTCAACAAATGATGAAAACCGATATCCCCGCTGGTCAAAGCATGGTTTCTGCCTTCAATATCCCTGATCAGGTTAGCCAGCACTTTTTTACGGTTTGATGCATCCACCAGGCCAAGACTCAGTGCCACCGCGTTGGAAGTCTGGCTGCCACTGCCATACTGCCCGGTGGCAGTCTGGTAATATTTTCTGAGGAATGACGCTTTTACAAACGCCGCCTGTTTCGAATAAAATTGAATGTCCTGCTTTTTCCCCAGCAAGGCTGCGATCTGTTGCATCGTAACCAGTCCATGGTAATAATAGGCCGTTGCGGTGAGACCCATCGGTGTTAGCTGACAAAATCCCGGTCGTTGCGGACCCAGATCATACCAGTCGCTCAAACCATACATCAGTAATCCGCTGCTATCCTTGCTGTCAAGATAAGCCAGATAACGCTGCATATGCGGATAGGTCCTTTCCAGTTCTTCTTTATCACCATACCATTTGTAGAGATTCCAGGGAAGCAGGATAACACTCATTCCCCATTCCGGTGAATCCCTGAAATATCCATCTGCAAAATGCATTTGTGTGTACTCTGGTACTGTAGAAGGGATCAGTCCGTTACTATTCTGCTCTGCGCGGATATCTGCTGCAATTTTTTTATACAGGGAATGGATATCATAATTATGCTGCAGGGCATTACCCATTAAATGCAACTGTTCCTGCCAGCCCAGTCTTTCCCGGTGCGGGCAATCCGTAAAGATGCTTTGCATATTACTGTTGATCGCCCATTTGATCAGGGAAAAAGTCTGGTTGAATAACTCATTGTCACATCGAAAGGAGCCGGTTACAGCGGCACTATTTCTGTTATGCCAGGCTTTAACCGACAGTACCTCCGTGGGCTTTGACGTATCAACCGGAATGATCTCTACCTGCAGGTAACGAAAACCAGAATAAGTGAAGCGGGGTTTCCAGGAAGCCTCCCCTTCTCTTGAAACATAAAGAAAATAATGTGGGCTTCCTGTAGCCCGTTGATTAACCGTACCATCTTCTTTCACTAATTCTGCAGGGGTAATCCGGATACTGTCACCCCAATGACCACTAATTCTGATCTCGGGGATACCTGACATATTCTGACCCAGATCATATACTTTCAAGAATTTTCCAATCTTATTTTCCCTGACCGGCAATATTTGCTGTACCAGTTTAACAGGTGCTGCTGATTGTGCGACCAGTGGATGAGAGGCAGCCGGAAATGCATTTTGCCATTCGTTATCATTAAACCCAGGCAGATTCCAACCTTTCTGTTCCAGCCTTGCATCATAATTTTCACCTCCGTATATTCCTGAATAAGTGACCGGAGAAGCAGTGGTCTTCCAGCTTTCATTACTGACAACAACTTCATGGCTGCCATCTTCATAGCGGATCAGGATTCTGGCAATCATTTTGGGAAAGCCGAAAGCACCGGTCATTTTTCTATAACGTTCTCCGGAAATATAATAGAAACCATTTCCCAGCATTACGGCAGCTGCATTATTTCCTTCCTGTAACTGTGTAGTAATATCAAAAGTTACATACTGTGCCTGCTTTTCATATTGCGTCCAGCCCGGATCCATGAAATGATCTCCGGTTTTTTGTCCGTTGATGTATACTTCGAATTGCCCAAGACCAGAAATAAAGATCAGTCCCTGTTTTATTTTTTTTCTGACCGGAAATTCCTTTCTGAATAATGGAAGAATATCCGGCCGCTTTCCCCATTCTTTTTTTCCGTTCCCATGTTCGGCAGGTACAATTCTTGCAGAATCCGGAAAATCCTGCATGGCTATCCATTTAGCGGGGTACCAATCGGCGGCCGCTAACAATCCCATTTGCCAGGAAGCGATTTCACTTTCTGCCATCCGGCCTTTATTATCCCAAACCTGAATCTTCCAATAATATTTTACAGCTGAATGCAGGGGCGGGCCTTTATAAGTTACCTGTATGGATTGACCGGAGAATATTTTATGACTGTCCCAGATTTCTCCTTTTTGCTGGTGAAGGGTTTCCGGGTTTTTGGATACCAGTATCCGGTATGCGGTTTGAAGAATATTCTTGTCGTTGCTTTTTAATTCCCAGCTCAATTTCGGATGTGACTGATCCATCCCAACCGGATCTGACAGTTGCTGGCAACGCAAACGGCCCACGCTTAGTTGCGCCGGCAAAAACAGCGGAAGGAACAATAAAAAAGGTATAGGTATCAATCGTTTCATTCCGGATAGGTCTTATTGAATGTCAACGCTGCTGATGGCCAGTCCCTGTCCTTCATTGACTACAATCCTGACCGTATAATTTCCTGCATTGATCATGGTGTTTGTATTCAGGGTAAACTGATTCCATTTCCCGGCACGTGTAAATGTAAAATTTACAGGCACATCCATCATCATGTGCCCCCCTGCATCCAGCAATTGCAAGCGGCCACTGATGGATGTTTCTTTATTCCAGTAATATTTTACGGTGAAGGAATAATGATCCCCTACACCTGTCTGTACCTGAAAACCTGCAGCTGCCTGACCGTTCTTAATTATGACACAATACCGGCCATTCACTGAATCTTTTAGAATGGTTTCATTGAGTGGCACAGCAGCAGCCCGGTACTGGGTTACCGGCTTGAGGTCATAGGCGGGTTGCATATTGTCGGCCTCCCTTAGTATATAAAGGAATCCGGGTCTGATATCTTTCAGCGTGGTGCCTGCCTTTATTCTTTTTTTATACAGTCTGTACCTTACCAATGATCCCTCTGCTGTTTCAATCCAGCTATTCAAAGTTTCAAAATCCTTCCACTCTGCCGGCAGTGACATAAGATCACGGACACCAATATACAGATCCGTTTCTCTGGTAACCGTGTATGTATCTTTTTCAGTGGAATCGTTGCGAATAAAACGGATCCAGTCGGACCCGTATAATACAGGTGGCAACTGATGAAAGACCCCTTCCCCTTCAAAATAGATTTTATCACCGATATCCAGCCAGGATGCCAGCCGGTAGATCGGTGCTTTTTCCCCTTCCTGCGTGAGAAATTCTTCTTTTTCTGTTTCTTTTTTAGCGATTGTAATCGCGGAGATGACTGCTTGTCCGGCCTTGCTTTCGGGAAATGAAATCAGCAGACCATCAGCACCGGCAGAAACCGTCACTACTTTTTTCAATAAGGAATGGGTACCGGCTTCTTTCCAGATATCCAGATCATTGATCACGGTTTTATGATTAATGGCCACATCAAAGAGCCGCATACCTGTTGCGTTCATACCACCACCCAGTCCCAGCCAGGGTTCGATGAAATACAATTCCACCCGGTATTCACCCGGACTCACCGGAAAATGAAAACGCAGACGGTCTTTTCCAAAACGGAATGTCTGGAAAAGTGGTTGATCGGTTGTATTCCGGAGTGGGGTGAATGTTCTTCTTTGGCTGGCCAGTTGCGGATTGGCATATTCAAAATCATTTCCCCAGGATTTGGCAAAAGCGCGGTCGGATTGCCAGATGCGGCCGAAGCCATCTGTATAATCAGGCCCACCGCAGTTCACCCGGTAGAGATATTCGTAACCAGCCTCCGGTGTATATACAATTTTGGCCTTCGCCGACAATTTTGAATATCCCGGGGCCGCGGGCAAATGCATCAGCGTGATGGTATCTCTTGCCACCACCTTTCCATTCACATATCCCACTGCATATAATATGTTATAGCGGATATGTACACTGTCCCATTGAAAATGAGTACCGATGCCATTTCTTCTTTTCTTACCCAATGAAGCCGCATCCATATCATTGAACAATTCCACTTCATCACAATTGGAATAGACAATCAGTCCGTTTTTAATACCCGGTTCAACCCAGCGGTTAGACCAGGTATGCGATACAATATATACCATCGGCTCCTTCAGCTTATTGGCATAATTACTCCGGTACATGTAAAAAGCATCCGTTGGTTCTTCCCAGGGAGTGAGCAATCCTTTATAATTCACCGGACCAATCCGGTCGATATCACGCAATCCTTCCCCACCCTGTACCCTGCCGGGATTATCATGGGAAGTGAGCAGCCACATAAAATGACCGGCCACACTATCCCTGACAGATTCCGCTAAACGGATTTTTTTTTCCATTAATGCCGTGAAGCGGTCTTCAGTGGCCGGGCCATTCGGATCAAAACCACTTTCGGAATGCCAGTCAATACTTCTCCAGCCACCATATTCTCCTACCAGCACCTGCTTTTTTAAATCCTTCGCATACTCATCAGGGTTACCTCCGTAAGTTCCTGTCCAGTTTTGCGGCACATCCCAATCGGTTCCTTCCCCGCCGTTACAGGTGGTAACCAGTCTTTGAGAGGAGGCTGTTGGATCCAGGGAACGGATCAAGGCAGTGCATTCTTCTGCAAAATCTTTGGGCAGTTTACTTTCATTCTGTAAACCCCACAGGATCACGGCCGGATCATTTCTTCTTTCAATCACCCATTCTTTCAGCAGTTGTTTGAAATTGTCGCGGAATGCTTTTGTATCATACCAGACATGGGCGCTGAGCTGTGTCCACCATAAAATTCCTTTTTGATTAAACAGCTTTCCATATAATAAATGATGGGGCTGGTGTCCGTCGCGAAAAGCATTGAATCCTGCTGATTGAATCCATTTCAATCTGGATTTGATTTGCTCATCGCTGAAAGCATGACTTTGTCCCAGCAGGTGTTCGTATTCTGCAATGCCGTTGAGAAAAACCGGTTGACCATTTAATATAAATTGTTTGCTCGGGCCATTCCAGCTGATGGTACGGAACCCAAAATCAGTTTCAAGTCGGTCCAGGATTTTACCGTTCTCTTTAATGAGGGTTACAATTTTATAGAGATAAGGATTTTCCTTAGACCAGAGCTGGATATTGGATATTGGGATATTAGATATTGGGATATTAAGGGAGTCGGATGGTTGTAATGTTTTATTGACAGATTGCCGGTTTACCACGACTCCGCTTTTATTCAGCAGCTGTTGTTCCAGTTGGATTTTTCTTGGCTGAGCGGAATAATTTTTAATGGTACTGTTGCTATGCAGCCTGGCGTTATTTTTATTAATTGCTGCCCAGGCATGTACACCGAAAGGTTCAGTGCGGATATCATTAGTTACAATTAAATGAACCGGTCTGAAAATTCCAAAGGGTTGTGACCCTTCTGAAAAACCACGTTCTTCACTGCAGCCACCGCAGACCCAGGGCAAATCCCTGATACCAGATAAATGGGAAGTATTAACCAGGATTTCATTATATGCTTCTGTTGATTCGATATAATCACTGATATCGACTGTAAATCCGGTGCGGCCTCCTGCATGGGTGGCCACCAACCGATCGTTGACAAAAACCTGTGCATGTGAGCCCACTCCTTCGAAATAGAGAAAATATCGTTTGCCTTTCCGGGACTCATTCAGGTACAATGTTCTCCTGTACCAGGCATCACCATGCCGGTTGCCATGCAACAAACGGCGGTAACCATGATAGCTGTCCAGATTATGGGGAATCTGAACAGACTGCCAATAACCAGACACTACTTTTGTCGGTAGCTTGTTCCTGGGTAAAGGCTTATCATCCAGAGAAGCTGTACAATACCAGCCATCGGTCAGCAATATATCCCTTCGCTGCGCAAATGAATGAAGCCCCTGAAACAATAAAAGCAGGAGAAATATTTTTTTATAGTTACTGCAAAGCCGCATTCAGTATGTAAGTTCCGTTTTTAGTGGTATTGAATTTTTTAATGGTCCCATTATATCTTAATTGCAATGGCAGTCCTGCTTTCGAAACGATTTTTAATTGTACCAGTTTGCCCTTGCTCCATTTCATATCCAGCACAAATCCACCTCTGGCACAAATCCCTTTTACTTCTCCTTCACTGAAGGCAGCGGGAAGCGCTGGCAATATATCCAGGTATCGGGTATGACTTTGAACCAGCATTTCCCCGATTCCGGCCGCACCACCAAAGTTCCCATCAATCTGAAAAGGCGGATGGGCATCAAACAAATTAGGATAACTGCCGGCTCCACCTTTAACCGGACTCAGTAACATGCCAACCATCCGGAATGCATGTTCCGCATCTTTGAAGCGGGCCCAGCAATTAATCTTCCAGCCGAGGCTCCATCCCGTGGCTTCATCTCCTCTGAACAATAATGACTGTTTAGCTGCTTCCATCATCGAAGGAGAATCATCATAATTGATTGCTGATCCGGGATACATCCCCCATAAATGAGAAATATGGCGATGCTTGTTTTTGGGATCATCTCTGTCTTCCATCCATTCCTGCAATTGTCCATGACGACCAATAGTATTCGGGGCAATCTGTTTCATTTTATTTTCCAAAGCTGCCGTCCATACCAGATCCTTTTTAAGCAACCTTGATGCCTGAATGGTATTCTGAAATAATGCCCGGATGATCTGATGATCCATGGCTGGACCTGCTACCAAGCCACCCTGCTCCGGTGAGTTGGAGGGTGTACTGATCAGGTAGCCGCTTACCGGATCTTTGATCAGGAAATGATCAAAAAATAAAGCCGCTTCCTTCATGATGGGATAGGCTTTTTCCAACAGGAATTTTTTATCCTGCGTAAAAAGATAGCGTTCCCATAAATGCTGACATAACCAGGCACCACCGGTTACCCAGATGCCATGATTAGCGGCATTGATCGGGGCAGTGCCTCTCCATAAATCTGTATTATGATGTAATACCCAGCCGGGTGCATTATAATGATCCTTTGCCGTTTGCTTACCTGCTTCCGCCAGCTCAGTGATCATATCAAATAATGGCTGGTGCATGGGAGAGAGGTTCAGTAACTCAGCCGGCCAGTAATTCATTTCCGCATTGATATTGGTGGTATACTTGCTGCCCCAGGGTGGATTGATCAGGTCGTTCCATATCCCCTGCAGATTAGCAGGTCTGGTACCGGGACGTGAAGAAGCAATTAACAGATAGCGACCGTACTGCAGGTACAAAGCAGCAAAGGATGGATCCTTTCCTTTTGAAAAATCTGCCAGTCTTTCATCAGTAGAAGCTTTGACAGCAATCGCTGACTGATCAGTAACGGCTGTTCCCAACCGGATAGAAAATGTATTAAACCATTTTTTGTATTCACTGATATGGGCTGCTTTAATCTGTGCAAAGGTTTTCCCCTTCAGCGATTGCAGGGCTTTTGTACAAGCTGCTGCTGGATCGGCACTGATCTCTTTATAATTTTTAAAATTGGTACCCGCCGTTACATAAATCGTGGCCTCATCCGCTTTATCAATGACCAGTTGGGTACTGTCAAAAGAAATTTTTCCGCCTTTGGTGATGACCCTGATATAACTTTTGCCTTGCATGGCACCGGTTCTGACTTTTACCGATAGCACCAGTGTATTATTGTCGAATTTATCAATGGTATAGTTCCGGTGCGGACTGCTCATCATTACCTTGCAACTGATGGTGGCTTTTTTACTGGCAGTTAATTGCGTAACAATGGCCTGATCAGGTGCTGATACAAAATACTCCCTTTTATAGCTGATGCTATCATAAGTATAAGTAGTACTGGCAACGGCGGTGCTGATATCAAGTTCTCTCCGGTAATTACTGACGGCTCCGGTATGCGGAAACAACAGGTAGAGATCGCCAAATGGCTGGTAACTGGCCTGATACACCCCCACCGGCGGCGGGTTATCATTCACAACATAATATTTCCACTGTCCTGCCAGTTCAATTTTTTCTTTCTCTTTTCCTTCCGGATAAATGCCAATATGAATACTGGTATCCTTGTAACCATAAATACCACCCTTATCAAAAAAATTCAAAACAAGAATGGCGATACTGTTCTTTCCTTTGTGCAACAGGTTCCTGGCCACTTTGTATTTTCTGCCTTCGGTGTTTTGCTGACTACCCACCAGCACGCCATTCACATAGGTATAATCATGATCGCGGATCCGGTTGAAATCGGCAATCATATCTGATTCCTGCCAGTTATCGGGTAAAATAAAACTGGTACGTAGCCAAACAGCTCCGTCCAATCCGCCAAAGCCCACGGTTTCCCAGCCATCCCAGCTGGGTACGTACATCGTTTTCCATTGGCTATCATCAAAATCAGGCGCTGCATATTTTTTATCCGCTGTGGAAGCATTGACCCAGGCAGAACGTTCGGCTTCAAAACTCTTCGTACCCATGAATTCTTTTTCTGCCAGCGCTTCGGCTTCTTTTTGCTTACCGGCAAAAAGCAATTGCCTGATTGAATCCAGATAGCGATAAGCACCCGGACGGCTATAGGTTCTTGGTTCACCCGACCAAAGTGTTTCTTCATTGAACTGCAGTTGTTCATTTTCCACGCCACCAAAAACCATGGCGCCCAAACGACCATTACCAATGGGCAGGGCTTCGGTCCATTTCATCGCCGGTTGCCGGTACCAGAGTTTCAGGTCCTGTGCTTTGATGATACCTGAACACAATAAAATTGTCCATAATAAAATCCAGCGGTTTCTCTGCATTATATAAATGAATTAAATGATGATATCTTTGAAATAATTCAGCCTTTATTCAAACAACCAGTCTATATTCCTGCTTTTCTGATCTGACAGCTTTCCTGCATCATAAACCGGAACCACCGTATCGCCATTAATAAAACCAAGTACGAGACAAACCCCTTTTTCAAGTTTCAGTACATGTGAGCCTTTATTAAACCGATAAGTATGAATATTCACCGGAGGCATTCCCTCTATTGCCAGGGCATTGGAGATTTTAATCTCGGCCTGTCCGTGATCATCTGCACTGGCGTTGGTCTCCAGTTCAGGTGCTTTTAAAAAAACGGAGTCAGTACTAAAAGCGGTTCTTGGCTTTTTAAAATAACCCACCAGAATTTTCACGGGTTGATCGGTGGAGAACGTTATTTCAGTTCCTTTTTGCATCATCTGACTAAAAGGGAGTTGTAAAGCCCATAGACCATTCAGCGCAGGTGCATACTCTTTCACGACCAATGTTGTATCGGAAAAAAGAGAGACTCCCTTTTCAAGCTTCACTTTTGCGCCATCCAGTTTTACAATTGTATTTTCAAATACAATCGTTGAAGTTTGACTTTTCCCCTTTTGATTTTTAAGTGAATCAATTTTGCGTTCAAATGTTTTCAGTTCCAATTGGTAGACCGGCAGCATCTCCTTCCAGTGTTTATAGGTACCATCCACCCCCCGCATGGGAATTTTTCTTTGCTGGGTTTGCATGCTGTTGGCATACCGGTAATTGTACCGGGTCAATGATACCAGGCGGTTAAAACTCACCATACTTTCCCGAAGTGAACGGGCAGCATTATCCAGATCCTGTATATCGTTTGTGTATTTGTAACGCAAAGCCTGAAGGGCGGCTTCTGCCTTCTGTGAATAGAACCAGGCCATGGCATGATAAGCGAGAATATCATTTTTCAGTCTGGCGAACTCCGCCTTATTTTTTGTTGGCTTTACCGAATAAATGACTTCTCTGGCCATATCAGCATGCCTCCTGACTTCCATGATAATCTGTGGCGGTGTTTCACCTTTAACCGGGAGACCCTTTGCCTGTTTATCTGCATAATCAAGCAGCATCTCTCCCTCGGGTGCTTCTGCATCATATAATAAAGTAAATAATCCGTACCGATAGGGATTGATTAACTGGGTCATCAGCATACCCAGTGTTAAGGTTTGCCGGTTACCATCGGTAATGCCAAATCTTCTTAACAGTTTAGGAGCAATTTCACCCGTCTCTTCATAAGATTTTAATATCCAAAACCCATCTTGAAAAGTGCAACCATATTTATTTGCGAGCAGTTGCGCCCAGTAATTCATTTCTTCTTCGCGGTTTCTTTTAGCCTTCCAGGCATAACGGGCCCAGGCTTTGTACCAGATCCAGTCGCGTTCAATCTGCAATAATCTTCTGCCGCCTGTAAGCCTGTCTGCAGTATAGGGCCAGTCCCAATAAGAAGCCTGCGGATACAAATGCAATCCGTTTCCTCCCATCACTTCATGCATACCGATCACGCTTTGCTGAATAAAATCGGGTGAACCATAACGAAAGGGTTCAAGATTGGCGAGGATATGTACATTCTCGATCTGCACAGAGCCCAGTTTACTCAGGGTCTGGTGCAGTTCGGCCCAGCTGCCGCGGGGGCGTGCATAAGTCAGGGCTTCTCCGTTGAACTTGGCTTCTGTATATAAGTTTTTATAAAGGGGCAATGCGGCTTTCATTACTGAAGGTGCATCCGTATCATGCGCTCTTAATACTATCGGTGGTTCTGTTTTTTTGCCCAAGGCCTTTAGTCCATCCTTTACACCAGGGATAATGGTCTTTGTGAACCATTCAATATCATCAGGTCCTGTTCCCTGCATGGCTTCGCCCAGACAAACCATCAGACCCACATTAGGATATTTCTCTACAAATGCGGCAATTGATTTACGGGTATAATCAGCAATGAGTGGGATAATGGGTCTTTCCCTTTCCTGGGTTTTGATTTTATTTTTATCAGCAAATGGTTTCGACACGATGATATTATAAAACATCTGTATCACCCAGATGCCTCTCTTATCTGCTTCCGTGGTGAGGAAGCGATAGATTTCTTCATTCTTTTTAAAAGTACTGTCATCTACTTCCAGGGCATAGGGATAATCTTTCAGTTTTACCAGCGAAGCAAAGGGATGACCGTTCCAGAGATAAAGTGAATTCATCCGGTTATTCACCATCGAATCAAGAACCTGTATCCAGAGTTGCTTATTGTAAAACCAGGGAAAGGTTTCGGGGGTATAAGGATACTCGTAAACATTTCTGCCGGGAAGATAATAGGGCTTCTGTAAACCGATACACTGTCCGCGCAGTACCATTTCGGGAGCATCCTTTATCTTCCAGTTATCCGGAAATTTTTTCTCCCGGTCAATTCTTTCTGCCAGCTCCAGACAGGCATACAAAATACCGGTTTCATCATTCCCGGTGATTTTGATACTTCCGCTACTGCAGTCAATTGAAAATCCTTCCCGGGCAGTATCCCGGACATCGGAGGGTTTGAGAAGCGCTGCCGGAATAGGTTGCAATAAAAAAATGGCAACTTTTTGTTTGTCCAGCCGGTGCTTTTTAATGACGGCTTCAAGCCGCTCCTGTCCGTATTTAGTACGTGGTGACTTCACGCCATCATGAATCAGTACCTGTGCTTTTGCAAAGAGACTACATAATAAAAAGAGGAAAAGCAATTTTTTTTTCATGCGACTATGGATGGGAGCGGATCACTGCTTACTTCAGTGGTCCGGTTATTTCATTTAACCAGATTTCCAGCATGGTGTAACCGGTTTTATCTTTTTGATTTCTGTCGGCGGCATCATTGGGGTTTAATCCTTTCTTTATTTCCCAGTCATCAGGCATACCATCTCCGTCTTTATCTGCAGGAGCGGGACCAGACTGATAAACCGGCCATCCGCCCACCGCATAGGGCAGATCAATGATACCAGGCTTACCAAAAACACCTTTGCCGCTTGCGGTACCGGTTCTTGTTTCCAGAATCACTCTTTCATCCACAGCATCTCTTTTAGGTAAACAGGCTCCTGCATTTTTCAACACGGATTCATAAGCATCTTTAGCTGATTGTAAGGTGATGGGTACTGCTACAGCAAAGGGTTCATCTTTTATGGCGTTCGAAGGAAAACCGGCCTCAGCCAGATCAATCCCTCTTTTATTTTTCTTAGTCAGGTAACTTTCACCTTCCATGATATTCCCTTCTGCATACCATTCGCCCGTACCCTTGCTGTTTTCTTTCTGGTAAGAAGCATGTACAAATTTCAATTCCACGGGAGCCGCCGGACCGGGTTTATAATAATTATTGATGAGATTAACCTGCGATTTTCCACCGGCAATATTTACCTCTCCTCCATAACAGGCATTGGCATTACCCCAGTTATAAATTACATTGTTTCTATAATCCACCAACGCAATGGTATCATGCGCCCTGGCTCCGTTAAATCTGGCGGCGCGGTTATTCTGATGGGCAATCAGGTTATGATGATAACTGGCATTTTGTCCGCCCCATACGCCGCCATAAGAACGATTGCCCTTCATGTGACCGGCACTGTATAATCCTTCGCTAACAATACACCACTGAAAACTTGTGTTTTTTGTATCATACATGGCGGCACACTCTTCATTGGCCCAGCTGAAACTGCAATGATCAATGATCACATCATGACAGTTCTCCATATCAAAACCATAGAGACCTTTTTTATCAATGCCTCCCGGGCGGCTCCGGATAAACCGAATGATTATATTGCCATGATTGCCTTTGGCAGATGCCCCGTTAACTATGAAGGAATAATTTTTCAGACAGATCCCATCTCCCGGTGCTGTTTGTCCGGCAATGGTCAGGTTGCTTCTTTTTACTGCAATATTCGACTGCAATTCAATCAGGCCGCCTACCGTAAAGATCACAGTTAATGGTTCATCGGGAAATTGGGTGAGTGCCCAGCGAAAACTTCCTTCGCCGCTATCGTTCAGGTTGGTGACTTTCACTACCTGTCCGCCCCGTCCCCCGGTAGCATAACGACCGAATCCTTCCGCGCCCGGAAAAGCCGGCAATTGTGCACCGGCTGCACTGAAACAGCAAAAACAGAAAATGTGGAGGCAAAATTTCATTCCTTGTAAATTATAATATTTTTCCACCGATACTGCTGATACTGATCCCTCCCTGTTCACTGGACAAATACGCCGCTTCCACACAGGCCATGGTATGAATACAATCATCTGCACTGTTATCGGGTGCTGCAACACTCCCTTCAGCGGCCAGCATTAGTTGCGACATACTGCCGATGAATGCATGTGGAAACCAGCTGCCTTCCACTTTAATTTCTCTCCATTCAGGCTCCTTTCCTTCTTCGAGTAATACATATTCAAAACTGTCGGCCGATCCTCTCGGGTAATCAATCAAGGCCCCAAAACTGATCTTGACTGCACCCTTACTGCCTTCTATCTTGATATAAGACTGTTGTTTGGGTGTACCATAGTTATGACAATGGTTGGTCAGGATATTGGCCGCCACCATTTCTCCATAATCCATAATGATATTACTTCTTACAGACGCTAATTGTGGCATGGATGGATGCCTGGTGGTTTTGGCATAAACCGAAACCGGATTACCGAGCAGGTTCCGGACCAGATCGATATAGTGAATACTATGATATAGGATTTCAACCCGTTGAGATGTAAACAAAAAATCCCAGAGCTGCCAGGGCGTGTACACATTCACATTAATTTCGATATCATATATTTCACCAAGCAATCCACCCGCCAGCAGGTCTTTGGCCGTAAGAATATATGGAGCATACCGTAACTGGAAATTAACGGCGGCTAATTGTTCCTTCTTTTTCACCAGTTTCAGTATTTCACTCGCCTGTTGAAAATTCTCGCCCATTGGTTTCTGAATCAGCACAGCTGCTTTTTCCGGTAAAATGGAGAGTACAGGAATAATCTGTGAACCGGGCACAGCCAGATCAAAGATGGCATTAGCCGGTGCCACCTGGAGTAATGCTTCTATTGAAGCATAACAATTGGGAATAGAAAACCGTTCCGCCGTTGCTCTGGCTTTTTCCGGATTGATATCAACGATCCCTTGCACATTGAATCCCGCCAATTGATAAGCCGGCAGGTGGGCATCATTCACAATGCCTCCGGCACCAATAATATATATGGGAAAATGGCTGTTCAAGAAATCGCTTAATCGTTTATTCGAAAAACATTATCATTATAATCCTAACTGATAGAACCGGTTGGCATTTGAAAAATATACAGCTTCCAGTTCTTCTTTTCCCAGCAATGATTCCAGGATGGACCTTGTATTCACCCAGGTCTGTTGATAGGAATTGGCCAGCAGACTCACGGGCCAGTCGCCCCCGCAAAAACAACGATCCGTTCCAAAATGCTCCAGCACAAAAGCCACATAAGGTTTAATATCTTCCGTAGTTCTTCCCTCAAAGTTACCGGATGCTGTTCCCAATCCGGAAATCTTTGCATGGAACTGTGGATGTGCTGCTGCTTCTTTCATCAGACTGCCCCAGCGGCCAAATTGTTCTTTGGCTGGAATCGGAGGTGCATTCAGGTGATCAAAAACAAATTTCAAACCGGGCACTTTACCGGCCACTTTCAAAACTGTTTCAATATGTTCCGGCTTCACGCCCACTACATCATAGGGTTTATGATGCCCGGCGAGCAATTGTAAACTTTCAATTACCGCTGGTTGTAATAACCATTGGGTATCGGGTTCATCATGAATGAGGTGCCGTATTCCAACGAAATAAGGATCCGGTAACAGTTCTTCTTCCAGTAAACGGGCTGTTTCTTTAGTATCCAATAAAGGCAGCCAGCAAACCACTCCATGAATCCATTCGTTCTGTGACGCTACTTCCAGCATCAGGCGGGTATCCTCCATATTGCAACTGGCCTGTACCATTACGCCATCGGTAATACCGGCAAGGACTCTTTCTTCTTTTATTTCATCAATGGAATAAGTACGATTCAATACAGAGGTATCACCTTTCAGCCACGGGTATTCAGCCCGGCTAAAATCCCAGACATGGATATGGGTATCAATGATGCGTGACATATTATTGTGGCGTTGTTACAGGCTCCTGCAAATTATACCTTTTGCTGATCACTGCATTATGTTCTCCCAGCAGCGGGGCTCCCATCGGTGCACGCAGGATCTGCCCGTTTACCCGGATCGGGCAGCGGGTTGTATCCAGACTGAACCCTTTACCGGTTTTTACGGGCATCACCATATCGAGATTACGGAAGGCTTCCTGTTTAATCAGTTCTTCGTAATTGAAAACCGGTGCACACCATACATCGGCTTTTTCAAGAATGGATAACCAATGGGCATTGCTGCCAGTGGCCAGATGAGTGGCAATAATTTTTTTGATCTCATCCCTTTTAGAAAACCATTCCTTTTGATTGGTGTACCGGGTCAGGGCTTCACAACTGATAAGCTGACCTAATCGTACAATATCGGTCATGGCCAGGGCCAGGTAACTGTCTTTGGTTTGATAGATACCATAAGGTGCCGCCACATAGGCATGGGCATTATTGATACTGCTTCTTTGTGGTAACTGGTGACCATCATTATAAAAACAGGTGAGGACTTCAAACTGAAAATCAAGAATACTCTCCAGCATACTGACCTGAACCAGTGAACCTTCTCCGGTTTTTTGTTTTTGATAGATGGCTGCTAATATGCCCTGAGCGAGATGCGTACCGGCCAGCATATCCACTACGGCCACTCCCATCGGAGTGGGATTCTCTCCATCATTATTGCTGAGCCAGGTTAATCCGGATACAGCCTGTAACAATAAATCCTGTCCGGGTAAATCCTTCCAGGGACCATCGGTACCATAACCACTGATTTCAGCATATACAATCGAAGGATTGATCGCTTTTACTGCTTCATAGGATAGTCCCAGTCTTTCCATTACTCCCGGCCGGAAATTATGCACCAGCACATCTGCTTTTTCAATCAGGGATTTGATCTGTTGTAATTCCCCTTCATCTTTAAGATTGGCCTGGTAACTTTTTTTATTGCGATTGATGGCATGGAAGATGGTGGACTCTCCTTCAATCTTTACATCACTCACATAGAGATTCCGGCAGATATCACCGGTTCCCGTTTTTTCGATCTTGATCACTTCTGCTCCTAAATCTGCCAAACGAAGCGTGGCATAGGGACCGGAAAGAAACTGGCTGAAATCAATGACCAGCAGATTGCTGAGCAATCCGGCACCTTCTTGTTGAAATACTTTTTCTTTATTGATTGTCGCTGCCGATCCGTTGATCAGCTGATTGATAATATCTTTTGTATTTACCCCCAGGGCCGGAGCCGGTTTATTGCTGGTGAGTGTATGGCCGTTCAATTTCAGCGGACAACGGGTAGTAACAATGGAAGAACCATTCATACCCACTATCTGTTCCATCTCCAGCCGACGATAGGCTTCATGTTCTTTCAGCTGCTGCCAGTTCAACACCTCAGCAGCCCAGAGATCTCTTTGGCGAAGTTGAGTAAGCCAGTGATTACCGGATTGGGTACGCAGGTGTGCTGCAATAAGTTTTTTAATCTCATCTCTTTTTTCAAAAGCATCAGCTGCAGCATATTGTTTCAGTTCTTCACAGGCGATAGCTTCAGCCAGTTCGGGTAATGGCATCATGGCAAGGGCCAGGTAGCCATCTGCCGTTTTATAAATACCATAGGGAGCGCTGAGTAAGGTATGTCCGCTGTTAATCTGACTTCGTTGGGGTTGTTGATTGCTGGCAAAAAAAGTGGTAAGCAGTTCAAACTGAAAATCAATCAGGGTTTCGAGCAGACTGATTTCAATCAGCGCGCCATGACCGGTTTTTTCTCTGGATACAATGGCAGCCAGGATGCCCTGAACCAATTGAGCTCCGGCTAAAATATCACCAATCGCCAATCCGAATGGCATGGGCATTTCGGCTGCATTCCCGGTGGTGAATGCCAATCCGGCAATGGATTGCAACAAGAGATCCTGTCCGGGTTTATTTTTCCAGGAGCCGGTATTGCCGTATCCTGAAATAGATGCATAAACAGCGGTTGGATTTATTTGTTTCACTGCTTCATAACCCAAACCGTTTTTTTCCATCACACCGGGCCGGAAATTATGAATAATGATATCTGATTTAGCAATCAGTTTTTGCAGTAAGGCGAGATCCTGCGGATCCTTCATATCTGCCGTAAAACTTTCTTTATTACGGTTGATGGTATGAAATAATAAGGAATCATCTCCCACCCAGAGATTCTTGATCGCCAGTTTGCGGCCTGCATCTCCGGTACCGGGTCTTTCTATTTTAATTACACGGGCGCCAAGATCAGCCAATCGAAGACCGGCCGAAGGAGCGGATAAATACTGGCTGAATTCCAGCACCACTAAACCGTGCAGTGGAAGTTTATTCATGCCTTGGCAAATTGTTTTGGGTGCGCCGGGTGCTGGCGGTAAATATGGTTCATTTGATCCAGCGCATTCTTTGCAGTGATGGTTCCCTTCAGGCATTTTTGCAGGGGATCGCCTGCCTGATCCTGAAAATGTAAATAGCCATTATAACGGGGACGGATATATCCATTTTGCATCACGGGTAAAACCGAACGGAAGAAATCATGGGTCAGCCGGTTATTGTTATCATTTTGCCAGGCTTTTAAATGACCGGGTTGTCCGCCATGTTCTGCATATAGCGTTTGCTGAATTTCCTCACTCACGACCCATTGCGCAAAATCAACTGCGATATCAGTGTGATTACTTGAAGCGGACACTGCAATACCGGTTCCGCCAATGGTGGTGCGGAGTTTTTTACCCTGGAAGGAAACTACATCGGTATAATGCAGTAAGTATTTCGCATAGCCGCTTCTTGAATAATTGCTATAGGCATAAGCAAAGGGGCAGTACCAGTAATCATTGGTACTGCTCATTAATTCTGCCACGGCAATCGGGTTACAGGAAAAAAAACGGGCATCAATTTTTGAATATAACTCGAGCATGGTTTCAATTGCTGCCAGTCCGGTTTCAGGGTCAATCAACTCTTCTTCATTGTCAAATGGTTTATTTCCATGCGCGATGCAGAAGGAATAAAAATTCATCAGCAGGTCGATCGGAATGGCAGGAACCGCCAGTTTACCTTTGCCGGCTATTGCCAGCAGATCTTCCCAGGTTTGGGGAAGAGCGGTTTCATATTGTTCGAGTAAATCTTTGCGATAGCTGGCTGCAGGAGTAGCCGCATCAATGGCGAGGGCCCATTGGCCTCCTTCATAAAAATAACTTTCATGTGAACCGCCGATTGAGTTTTGCTCCTGGTTTTGTAAATAAGTAGTGGGCAGGTATTGATTTAAGGGCAGTACACAGCGGGTGGCAGCAGAGCAACCTACCCAGGGATGATCAATAATCAGCAGGTCATATTCCTTTGTCAATGCTTCAATCGGGAAATCGGCAAATTCCTGGAGGGTTCTCTTGGTCCAGCTGATTTGTACTCCCGGGTGCAGTTCTTCATAGCGCTGGGAAGCAGCAAGCAGGGGAGTAATTCCCCTGCTGTGCCCCCATGTTATGCCTCTTAAAACTGCTGCCATTGTTGATTAGTCTTTTTTATTCACCAGTAATAAATGCTCACAGACCATCACCAGTTCGCCCTGTTGGTTAAAACATTCCACCAGTTCGGTTACCAGTCCGTACCCTGGTTTTTTATGGTCTTTTTTATCCTTGATGGTCACGGTCACCTGTATGCTGTCATTAATAAAAACCGGATTGATAAAGCGGAGCCGGTCATAGCCATAGGTCATGGATACCTCGTTGATCAGGTCGGCGGTCAGTCCGACGGCAACGGTAAAAATGAGGGTACCATGGGCGATCCGGTGTTTGAAAGGCTGGGTATTGCACCAGGCTTCATCCATATGATGGGGGAAAAAGTCGCCGGACTCTTTGGCATGGAAATCTATATCCTCGGCGGAGATGGTCCTGGCGCTGGTTTGACGGGTCTCGTTCAGTGTAAAATCCTCGTAATACTTCCGGGTGAACATGGCAATGATTAATCGTTATGCCGGAAGGGGGATTCCCTATTCCCGGCATATTAAAAGTAACCCCGCAAAGGCAGCGGCTAAATGGAAGGTTTTACTGATTTGATGGATTATTTTCCCAAAGGCTGGCGGGGTATTGGGTCAGCGGTTTGATTTAGAGGGCATTTGTCAGGAATACCTGATCAGATAATACGCTAATAATTACTTGAGCTGAAATGCCTTCATTTTATCCTTAACAGAGGTATGAAATGTTTAGAATCCGTCCAATTCAGACATTTCTTTAGCAGATCAATGATCAGTCATCAAGCACTACAAAAGTGAACATCCACTTCAACGGATTCTGCCATTCGCTTTTAAACCCTGCAACAGGTGCTTTAATTAGTACAATGTTCCAGCCTTTCTTAAAATTAACCAGTGTAGGAGCTCTGTATTCATATCCCTCATCAGTCAATGGAATTTCCGAATGTCCTTTCTGACTACCTCTTTTCCAAACTGGTGCCGGTACCAATTTTCCGTTCACCCAAACAGCACTACCTCTGTTATCCCATTTGCCAATCGGAGGAGAATCGGTGGCGGGGGAACGGGAAAGATTATTAAATCCGATCCAGCATTTCTTTTGAGCATCTTCATCGCTCCAAATCCGCCGGATAGCATACCAGGTGGTACTATCTTCCGGATCAGACAATTGTGATTGGATCATTGGGTGCCAGAAATGCCGCAACCAGATCGTTCCCCCATAAAAGGAAGCATAATGATGCCAATTCAGGGTATCCATAAAACCAGGTGTCTCCGGCGCGAATACAGCTTTTGTATCTCCGGCATTAGGGTAAGGACCGATGAGTTTCCATTCAATTTCACGTTGAGCCTGATAAGGAAATGAAAGATTCCGGAAAAAATGTTTTTGATGATCCAATAACTTCTTTTCAAACACACCGAATTTCAAAACAGGAGAGGAAACCGAAGTATCAATTAAAGATGAAAAATTACGGACCCCGCTACCCTGCCAGCATCTTTCCGCGAAACTGATCATAACAGGATACACTGCATTCATCTTGATCAAATCCAATTCATCTGCAACTCTTCTGTCGGGCCAGTTGCAGAGCGTTGCACCCAACCTCTCAGTTGTGGCCGAATCGGTATCACATATAATATGGTTGAAAGTTGCCACTACCCCTTCCAGCGGATCAAAATGATTTAGGTACAGATGCCGTGAATCGATAGAGGGATACTTTTTCCTTGGAACCGTCTTCCCGTTCCACATCTGCAAATAAGTTCCTTCCGGAACATTACCACCAGGGTCCCAGGCCAGTACAGTCTTTCCGAGGGAACGCAGAAACTGGACGATTTCCGGCATGAATTTTTTCTGAGTGATTTTTACTTCGTCACCACCAATATGAATCATTGACAGATCAAAGCTATCGCATAACTCCTTCAGAATATTTTTACAAATCAGCAGACCGCTATCTGATTGCATATCGGTTCCCATAGCCCTGCTGAAGGCGGCACTATGACCCGGCATGTCTATTTCAGGAACAAAACGGATATACCGTTCATTGCAATAGGCAATCAGGTCCCGTATCTCCTCTTTGGAATAATATTGACCCTTATTCCGAAGCATATGTTCAGGTGCTGTGAGCTGCGGATATTTATCTGAAGCCAGCCGCCAGGCAATATCTTCTGTTACATGAAAATGAAAAACATTCAGCTTATATCGGGACATGATGTCTATTTGCTCTTTCAAAAGCTGTATAGACATATAATTCCTTCCGACATCAACCATGTAGCCACGCCAGGGGAAAGCCGGACGATCTGAGATTTCACAACAATCCACCATCACTCCATCACGCATCAGTTGTTGTAATGTTTGTACCCCGTTGAAAATTCCGTTTGGTGAATCTGCTTTCAGCCGGATGAAACCGGGCGTGACCTGTAATTGATAAGCCCCGGGCAAACTTTTTCCTGCTCCACCCCGTTCGATGATTAATTCTATTGACAGTTCTCCCGGATCCGGCCGGCTTTTTATGGAAACAGCCGGTGCAATCCCCGAGATCATTTGTTTTATCAAATTTGCTTCTCTGGTAATAGCAGTATCTGTGATTACAATTGCTGTAGTGCGATAAACAGGAAAATTTCCATACTTCCATTTCAGTTCGCGGGGAGTGGGTAACAGTGAGGGTCTTTCCTGCAAACCGGTGACTGCTGGAAATATGAGATGCTTCCACAAAAGGTAACCTTCACCTGAAAGATGAAGCCCGTCATTGGTAAAACGAGAAGACAGTCTTCCTGTTTCATCACAAAAATGTGAATAGATATCCAGATAAATATAGCCTTTTTCCGAGGCAGCCTTTTTCAACAACCGGTTCAATCTGAGAATTGAATCCGTCTTATTGGTATGACCGCTGAATTTTCCGAATTGAGCAGAAACCGGCAATAAGCTTTGAACATAGATCCGGGTCGAAATGCTCTTATATCGCATATAATCTACTGCCAGTTGGATGTTACCAAATACAGCATCCACACTCAGCCCCCTGGCAAGGTCATTGATTCCAATCATGATGAATAAGCAGGCAGGTCGCCGGGTTGCTATTTCTTCCAACCGTTTCAGGACACCCGCTGAAACATCCCCACTGATTCCCCTGTTTTTCACCCGGATATCACCGAAGAGCTCTGCCCATTCCCCGCCATCAGTAATACTGTTTCCTATAAAAACGATATCCCCCTTTGTTTGCGGGAGTAATTGAAACTGACTCCACCGCTGATGATAATAGGTGGTGAACAGGGAGTCATGAAATAAAGGTAGCCGTACCTGTCCCTTGCCAATTCCTGTCAGCAGTAAATAAAATAAAATTATTGTAGCTGTTTTTTTCATCAGATGCTTATTGAAAGCTAATCAAAACACCGTTGTGTCACTACATGTCCTGTTGGTCTTACTATTGTCACACATATTTTTCCATTATTTATGTCATCCACTTCAAAATCGATTCTTTGCCCCGGATCAATAGCGGGCAGTCTGTATGATTTGCCTGTAATAAATTGTTCTGGTTTTGCGGAAACATACAATTTGTACCCACTTGCTTTATGCTGCGGCAATCCAAGGCTTCCAAAAGCCAATATATTCAGCTTTCCTTTTTTCCCCCGTCTCACCTGTTGTAATTCAACAGGGGAAGAAAGATCACGTAAAACGGTCATCGATGGTTTTGGATTTCCATACATATCATATATCCCATGTATTCTTCTTCTGAACTTACCCGTATCAGATGTACCGGGATAATGGGTGCGATAATCGGTCAGGTCAAAATAAATGGCGCCTTCTATATAAGGTTTGCTTTCATACACTGCCATATGATAGATTAAATCCTCCACACGCCGCTGATCTCCCCCTCTGAAATTGGGCTCACATAAACCAAATTCAGAAATGAAAAAAGGCTTTTCGGGATAACTCAGGTGTACACTGTCCAGGTAGGCATGTATCTGTCCCTGCGGGATATCCCACCAGCTCCCACCATATTCATTCATCATAATAAAATCACCGGAACTGGCAGCATCCGGGATAAAACCGGGATGGTTGTAAAAACGATGAGTGAGGGTGTTGCTGACATATGAAACAAAACGGGTGGAATCTGATCGCCTCGCTTGTGTTATTAAGTTTTCAATCAATTTTTTGATATCGGCATCGCGGCCTCGCAATTCATTTCCAACGCCCCAGGAAAAAATGCTGGGATGATGGCCGAAGTTCCGGATCATACGATCCAGTTGTAAACTTGCTATTGAAGAAATGGAATCGTTTGAAGGGGTTTCGGGACCCCACAAGGGCAACTCCTGCTGCACCAGAATCCCCTCGCGGTCACAAAAGTCATAGAATAATTCATCTTGCTGAAAATGCTGACGGGTAAAAATGCAGTTCACCTGCTTCATTAACCGGCATTGGCTAAGGATCAATGAATCTGTTTCAGCCAAACCAAAATCAGGATTGCTTCCTGCCGTCCATTCAACACCCATCAGTTTCACCCGCTCCCCGTTCAAATACAATTTCCCGTTTTCAAATTTTATTTCCCGAAATCCAACTACTAATGACAATCTGTCGGAAACCTTTGCTCCATCCAACACAGTGACGGTTATCCGGTACAGATTCGGAAAATCGAAATGCCAGGGATGTACGCGGGGAAGTTGTAATGCTGCAATCGCTTCGCCATTCACCCAAACAGGACTCACCCGGCCACTGAACAGCAGATTTTTTTCAGGTTGATTCTCTTCCCGGATATCTACTGCAATTGCAGTTCGGCGAAAACGGCTGCTATCCATACCAAGTTTAATCCGCAATGACCCTGAACTATCTTTTACGTTCAAATGTGTTCTCGCTGTGATGTAGTCAGCGGACGATTTTCCGCTGATGAGTAATACAGCCTTACGGATTATCCCGCCATCATTGGGCCAGTCAAACGAACTACCGTATGGTACTTTGTTCTTTCCGTAATCATTATTCACGGCAATAGTGATAACATTTTCTCTTCCATATTTTACCTTGCTATTGAGATCTACATAAAATTTACTGTATCCGTCACCTGTATTTTCTGCAATCTTCACTCCGTTTAAATAGATCACTGAACTGTGATTGATTGCGCCGAACCGGAGCTGCAGATTTCGGGATTTCCAGGCTGACTCAACTTTGAATTTTTTCTGATACCAGCCCCATCCATAATGCCGTTCAGTTGCCGTTTCAATATTCCATGTATGCGGAAGAGATACTGGTTTTGCGCCAGCCAATGGCCGCTCAAACCATTTACCGGTGTTACCCTCTCCATTTTTGTCTGCCACAAATACCCAGTTGTTGTTGAAATCAATGGTATCCCTTTGCGCAAACAGCAGCGGATATTGAAAAATCAGGATGAGTACCAGGATGTATCGAAATAAAATCATTTCACAAAGAATTAGTGGCTGCTGCTTAGTCGTAATAATTTTGTTTCGTGTCCCTTCACCTCACCAGTCCATTGTTTAGTTCCGGCACTTGTCTCATGAAGCCACAGGTCCCTGATTCTGTAAAAACCAGGAAGGCCGCATTTATTAAAATCAAAAACAAAATGAGCCGGACGGTCACTTCTGTTGAGGATGGCGATACTGTAATCTCCATTCTGCATTGGCTTTAGGAAAACATTCCATACACTGTCGGCGATGATTCGTTTTCCAGGCTTGCCAAGCGGATCCTGCTGTACTGCAATCACTTCCCGGTTCAGCAGAATAGAAAGGGTTTGGCTATTCATTTGACGAAGATCATTACTGGCGTAAAGGGGGGCACTCATGATCGCCCAGAGACTGAACTGACTTTGGTATTCAGTATCTGTGCAACCATTTCCTCCTCCATCACCCGAAGGCCCTTTTTTCCCATACAAACCGGTCACGAGCATATCTGCATCATTCCATCTGCCCGGTCCGGCATATTTTGAAAGTCCAGAGTTAACATCAAGTATATCTAATATACCAAGCCCCCATTTCTCCGAAGGAAGCATCTTCCATTTATCCCTGATGTCATGAGTGGTTCGCCATAAATGTCCGCCTGCTGCTGCAGCCCAAAGCCATGGTTGCCGCTCGCCCCATTCACAAACCGCGAAAAGGATGGGCCTTCCGGTTTTCTGTAAAGCATCAGCCATTGCCTTATACCTGAGCTTTGCTGTTGCCATATCCGAAGGTGCATTGCAATAATCATATTTCAGATAGTCAATCTGCCAGGAAGCAAAAGTTCTTGCATCCTGTTCTTCAAATCCGAACGAACCCGTATAACCGGCACAGGTAAGCTGTGCAGCATCGCTGTATATACCCAGCCGGATTCCCCTGTTATGCAAATAGTCGGAAAGTGAGCGGATCCCCGAAGGGAATTTAACGGGATCCGGAATGATGTTATTCCGGTTATCCCTTCCTCCCTGCCAGCCATCATCAATAAAAATATAATTATACCCTGCTTCCACCATGCCAGTGCTGACCATCACCTCAGCGATTTCCCTGAGGTCCTTTTCATTTACCCGTTCTGCCAAACTATTCCAGCTCATCCAGCCCATTGGCGGTACGGATGCCGGTCCTGAGTTTTGGGATAACGCAAACCGGGTGCAGAAAAATAAGAACAGGAAAACAGGATACTTTTTCATTTTTTCGATTGAGTTCGGGATAATGTCAATTGAAATGTAGAGGCCGGTAATAATGCCGAATTGATCAGGTTACCATCGCTGAAAGGCTTCCATCCATAACTGACAGCTGATGGCAAATGGTCTATTTTAATAACCACTTTTTTATGACGGACATTAGCCAATAACTGAACCGAATCCCTTAATGAAAAACCGGTCAATGGTCCTCCGTCTTTTGTCTGCAAACCACGCCCGGTATATTTAAATTTTAGTATCAACTTCCCTTTTTTGTACGCGCTGCCTGACGGAAGCGGACCGGAGGGTATCCGTTTTTTATGGTAAGTTCCGGCCAATGCCAGACGTGCTAACCGTTCACCAACATCCCGCTTATTCAAAGGATGCACATCATCTCGGGCGCCAAGGTCACTGCTCACAGCCATTCCTGAATAAGGGATCAACTGTAGCATTTTTCTTTGTTCCTCCCTGAATGCAGGCCATAACTGGCTGCGGTACCGGACAGAGTCGATTGAAGAAAGCTGAACAAAATAGAATGGCAAAGTTGGTTGGTTCCATTTCAATCGAAAATCCTTAACCATAACTGCACTGAGGGCTGCATACTCATTTACTCTTGGCAGTTCCTGCGCGTTGCTTTCTCCCTGATAACAGAGAATGCCTTTGATTGAAGTCCGGAGTAAGGGGCGAATACCCGCTTCATAAATAAAAGAGGGCTTAAAAGGATGAGCTGGCCCATTTCCTTCATCATACAAATGCTGACGGTCACCGATATTTTGCATACCCCTCTCTCTCACCCAGACGGGAAGCGCCGGATTGTATAACCAATTCCCTTTCTGTTTAGCTTTAAATTCCGGATATGCTTCCAATACTTCCTGACTGATGAAAGACTCCAATGGCGCGCCCCCGATGCCTAAATTTATTACACCGATTGGAATTCCCGTTTCCCGATAAATTCTCCTGGCGAAATAATAAGCCACGGCACTCATGGTACTGGCCGATCCGGCATCACAAACCTGCCAGCCCTTCCAATGGAAATAAGATACTGAATTTAGTTTTGTAAGTATGGAATCAGGAAAAGGCCTGTTGTAAATATTTTTTCCTGCAGGTATAGGATTCAGGAAACGGACCATCGGTTCATGCGCAGATTGCTTTTCTGTACTCCAGTGAAGTTCCCTTTCCATAGGGAACTCCATATTACTCTGACCCATACAGATCCAAAGATCACCAAACAAAATATTTTCAAGTATTACTTTTTGTTCACCGGACACCACTGTCATCACAAACTGTTTACGGCTGGCTGACTGTGCAGGTAATTGCAAAAACCAGGTGGAGTCGGCATTTACATTTGTTTGACCGGATTGGCTTCCCAGCGTAACTGTCACTTGCATCCCCGGCACCCCTTTACCCCATACCGTAACCGGTTGCTGCTGCTGTATGATCATCCCATCTGAAAAAAAATTGGACAGGCGCAATTGTGCCTGTAAAACTCCAGGGAACAAAACCAGCAACAACAATTTATTCATCTTTCTTAATATGCCTGTTGAGTAACGCCGAACAATACCATTCCTGCCGTGGTAAATGAAAGGGTCCTTTGAACATATTACCTTTTGCCGGCTGAGCAATTGATCCATCCCGATGAAGGTAGCCATACCATTCTCCGTTTGTCTCGTCAGGAAAATGACGATAGGAATACTCATGCACCTTTTGATGCATTTCAGCATATTTATGATCACCCGTAATCAGGTAAGCCAAAAGCGTAGCGATGATCGTTTCATTATGGGGCCACCACATTTTCATATCCTGCCAGTACTCCTGAACGGGTTTGTTATATACATCCCGGAAATATAAAATCCCTCCGTATTTTTCATCCCATCCTCTCTCCCACATATAGTCAATCATGCGGCATCCGAGATCGATCAGGTGCGGATCATTGTTACGGTAAATCGCTTCATGCAGTATGAACCAGGCCCCTTCAATAGCATGTCCCGGATTCAGGGTTCTTCCATCTATATGGTCGATAATACTGCCATCCGGTGCCACCTGCTCCATTACACAACGGATATCATGCTTCACAAAATCCCGCTCGATTTCTGCTATCCATTTGCTGATCCATTCGTCACAACGTGGGTCACCAATCGTTTCTCTCAGTTGCTGAGCAGTATTGATCATAATCATCGGAATTCCGATTCCTTTCGACGGCCTTGTATTGGTAAACTTTGCCGGCAACAATTCCGGCCGGGTAGCATACTCAATACATTTTCCAAAAACTTCTCTTGCTTTATCAGCAGCTTCCTGATCACCAGTTGCTTTTGAATAGGCAGCTGCAGCAATGACATAGAAAGTCTCTGAAAAAAAATATCTTCTTTTCCGGATCGGTCTCCCATCCCTTGTTACATGGAAAAACATCTTCCCATCCGTATCAAAGCAATACTTGTTCAGGAATTCGTATCCAAGCTTTGCTCCTTCGAGCCATTCCGGACGTTTCTCCACAGTATTATACAAAGTAGAGAGCATCCAGGTTGCCCTGCCTTGTACCCAAACGGCTTTATCATCATCGAGCAGACTACCGTCAGCATCCCGCATTAGTAAAAACCCCCCTTGTTCCCTGTCATAGGAACGCGGAAACCAAAACGGGATCGTGTTTTCAAGAAGCCGTTCCTGATAAAAATTCCTCAAACTGATCAAATCATTAACAGTGTATTTCATATAACCTTGGTTATTTCCACTTCACAGTTGTGAATAATATCTTGGAATAATTGTTTTTCTCATACAGCACCCCAATTTCCCGCTTAGACACTTTAATAATATCTGAATAGGCAGTATTATCCTTGAGCAGTTCTGCCCGATCGATGAGATAGGATTTTGGCCATGATTGTCCTTCATCGAAGCTGATCCTCAAGGTGAGATTGTCTCTTTTTTTTTCATCTGCTGCATTACAAAACGCAAGGATATTCTTCCCTTTCTTTTTACCGATATTCAGCAGGGTGCCCTGACATACAGGATCAGGGAGCTGATGATCGTAGTAACTCGTATCCCATGTTTGTCCGCCATCACTGCTGACCGAAACAATACGGGTACGGATATGCCCTTTCTGGTTGCGGCTGTTCATCATAAGTTTTCCCATACCCAGTTCCGCAGCAATCGATTCGTTGCTACCGGGAACTTTGAGATCTGAACCGAGTTGAAAAGTCGTGCCGTGATCATCAGTATAAAATCCGTGTGCATCATAATCTTCCGCCTGCTTCTTCGGTTCACCGGCCGAGTGATTGGCGGCTACAAATATCCTGCCCCGGTAAGTACCTTCCTGAAACTGCATCGCATGACCCGGGGTATTGGCATAACTGCGCCAGTCTTCACTAAACTGGTAAGCCCTGTTTACTGCAGGCTGGTTCGGCCGATGTACCTGCAAGGTTATATTGACTGCCTCACTCCAGGTTTGCCCACCGTCTGAGGAAGTGATATACCATACTTCACGCAAACCTTTTCCTTTACGTACTTCCCCTTCATGATTATTTCCGGTATTGTAGAATAAAAAAACACGCCCGGCCGGATACTTAGGGTCTGTCAGATCAACAACGGGTGCAGGATTTCCTGCCTGCAAAGCAGCATAGTCGACTATCGTTTGTAATTCGGTCCAGGTTTTACCTTTGTCTTTACTCCGCTTCTGCACGATATTGATATCTCCAAAATCACTGGCATTATTTTTTCTCCCTTCGGCAAAAGCAAGTATATCACCATTCGGCAGTGAAATAATGGCAGGAATGCGATAAGACTTATGCCCCTCCATACCTGATTCAAAAACCGTGACCCCTTTTTGTTGGGCGTTAAGTTCTGCTATAACCAATACCACTGTAAAAAAAATCATTGCTCTTTTCATAATACTTATTTATTGCTTTGTTCCATTGGGGAAGGCTTTAAAAATACAAGCTGTATCATAAGGGCCAGAACAACTATTCCTGAGAGCATAGCAAAATCCTTACCCAGGTGACCGGCATCGGTGGATTTACCCAAAAGATTAGTGATGAAAGCACCTGCGAAAACGCCAACCATGTTCATAAAGCCATAGGCCGTAGCCCGGTACCTCTGCGATACAAACTGGCAAAGAATCGGCATATTGTTCGCGTCGAACATGCCAAAGCCAAAACCAAAGCAAAAAGCAGCACTGATAATTGAAAAAAGGGAGTGCCCAAATCCAATAAAAAGTAAAGCAGGTACCGTGAGTCCCAAACCAATCGCACTGGTAAAAATCCTGCCCCGAATATTTTTCTGCACCCATCGGTCGGAAAGCACTCCTCCGAATATGACCCCGAGAAAGGAAGATGCTGCAATAGTAATCGTTGACAACGGACCGGCCTTGGACATATCAATCTGAAGATTTTCGGCAAACAAAGTCGGTAGCCAGTTCTTGACTCCCCAGCCGGGTAAACTTGGAATAGCAAAATAAAAGAGTATGATCCAATAGGATATGTTGGTGAATAACACTGCAAGCCCCCTGAAGACTGAAACCTTCTCTGGTGGCTCCAGTCGCTGGTCAACTATGTCATTCCTTTTTTCCCTGAGTAAAAAAACAAGTATAAAAGAATAAAGAACACCGATGATACCAAATGTGCTGAATGTTTGCTGCCAGGAGAAATTTTTGGCAATAGTAGCCCCGAAGCCACCCAAGGCTTGTCCCATGTACAATCCGGTCATGTGTATACCCACGGCCAAAGACCTGGTCTTGTCACTATGATAATCTGCAATCAGCGATAAACCGGCAGGTATATACAATGCTTCACTCACGCCCATTAATGCACGAAGCCAGTATAATTCGTTATAACTGGTGGCATATCCCATCAGAAAAGTAACTCCGCTCCAAACAAACAAACTGCCAACTATAATCCATTTGCGGCTTACTTTATCTGCAAAGATTCCTGCAAGTGGACTTACCGCACCATACACCCACAGAAATATCCCCATCAGGTAACCAAAATTGACAGCGGATGTAAGTTCCGGAATATCCTTCATGATTGCCGGTTTCATCGTGCTGAGCATCTGACGATCCAGGTAATTGAGTAATGCCACTACCCAAAGTAGCGCCACAATGACCCATGGATATGATTTAGACCTGATCACTACTTTTCACGGGGGATTTTTGCAAGCAGCAACTGCGGGCTTCGGACACCGGCCCTTATTTCACCGCTTGGGATGATGACAGCATTCCTATACCAGAAAGCAGTTGTGGTTACCGGTGTTGGGTAAGGAATTAAACCACTTATTTTGTAACTCCCAATGTTGGTATTATAACAGATCACTTCCCTGCTGAAACCGGGATGAGTACGAAGCAATTGATTTTTTTGTTCCACCAGTTTTTCCCGTTCAGACTGTCTGCTTTCCTTACTGATCGCAACAAGACAGGCTTCCACTTTACTGAAAACTGTACCACGCTCACCACCAAAAAGATAAATATTGTCATCACCAACATATATGCAGGTTCCGGCTGAAAGTGGATAAGGTAAATCAGGCATAGCAGTCCAAGTACGGTTATTCAAATCCAAACGATAGACTGACTGATAAAGCTCACTGATACTTTCAGGAATTTTTCTACGCCCCCCCAGCAGGAATATGGCACTAGTGGTTTTGTTTTGTATCACTGCCAATCCCGCATGTGAAACCGGATGTGGTAATGAAGGCCATTCCTTCCAACCTGCACTGATATTATCAAGATCTATAGACCAGCAGCTTGCCACTACTTCCTTCCCGTTTTCACCACCGGCTATGTAAACATGATTACCCCAGGCAGCACAAGCAGCATTGGTAAGGCCGTCAGGCAATAGTGGTAGCTCTTTACATTTCAGATCTTTCTTTTGCCTGTCCCATTGCAATAAATACGCTTTCCTGGAAACACCATTTTCATTTTCTCCACCGGCATAAAAAACACCCAAAGGAGTAGTACAGGTGGCAGCATAGGCAACCGGCTCCGGTAACCGGAATGATCCATCCACCGGCACAAATTTTTTATCCGTCACCCTGAAAACAAAGACCTGCTGATAATACTTTTTCTTTCCCCCCTGCCAGGGCATACTATCCGGGAAATTAGCCCCACCGCCGATTATTATCATGCGATGATGCGCTCCGGTTACGGGCCCTGCCAGACCTTTGGCGGATTCGCCCTTATGGTCAGATGGCAGCTCGCCGGCAATACGCCAGGAAATTGTTTTACCGTTAAGCTGTGCATGACTTATAGCGGTAATCAACATAATGGCGATTGTGATTATATGATGATGTAAACGCATCCGTTTTATGGCTGCAATCCGGTTACCACAGCATTGGAATGTACAGGTGGAACAGACCGGAAATATTCAAAACCCAATTCACTGACTTCATCGCTGAATTTTTCAAAATCTCTGTCGCTCATGTTTCTGACAGGGAGCCGGAATTCACCGCAATCCATTCCGATCAGTTTCATGTAGGCCTTACCTGTTGCAATCCCGCCGTACTTCCCCAGCAGCCGGATCATATCAATTGATTGTTGCTGTAGAAGAGCAGCCTTTTTCAAATCACCATGTTGAAAAGCATCGATGAGCCGGTAATAGAGGGGTGCTGCATAGTTAAAAGTACTTCCAACTGATGCACGGACCCCCAATGACAATGCAGGCAGCATGTTTTCATCTCTTCCCCATAGCATATCAAACTTACCCTCCCGGTAATGCAGACAGGACAGAAAGTCCATAAAATCCTCGTGTGTATATTTTATACCTGCAAAATTGGGAATCTTACCATCCACCGCTTTCAGCAAATCAATCATTGAAAACGAAGTGCCGGTAAGAACTGGAATATGATAATAATAAAACGGCATATCAGGCACACAGGATGCAATTTCCTGACAACAGGCGGCCAGTGCTTCCACTGAGGCGGGTTTGAAATAGAACGGAGCAGTAAAAGAAACTGCATACAACCCGTTCTCCCTGGCATGCAGGGCCAGATCTTTACAATCGGACAGTGAAACTCCGCCCAGAAGCGGCATAACAATAAAGTCCTCATCGTCCCTTGTACAGGCTGCCCATGCTTCTGCCACCCTCATCTTTTCGTGCGAAGTCAGCGAAACTCCCTCCCCTGTAGAACCACAAATGAAAGCCCCTTTAATACCGTTCACCTTTAGCATTTCATAGTATTGTGGAATTATTTCAAGGTGTAATGAACCATCTTTATGCATCGGGGTGAACGGTGCTGCAATGAGTCCTGATAAATGCTGGATTGTCATACCGGAAATTTAATCGAAACTTAAAATAACAAATAATCTTAAAATACCGGGGACAGGAATGTCCCCGGTGATGATTGCTTATACTGCTTATAAAAAAATATTTAGTACCCAGGTGTTTGTGTCAATAAAGGATCTGATGTTAACATGGCCTGTGACAGCGGCAATAGGAACTTAGCAGTACTGGTTGGAGAAAAATAAACCGGATTCAGATTCGCATATACATAGGAATCCCCGGCCCTTCTCAGCGCCCACCACCGCTTTCCTTCCCCGATGAATTCCCGCAGGTATTCCTCCAGAATAACATTCATATTGCTGGTAACCGTACCGTTAACATGTGGGGTATAGCCTGCCCCATATGCCCGAAGCCGGATCGCATTGATTTCAGCGGAGGGATCTTCTCCCAGTTTAGCTTTTGCCTCAGCCAGCAGCAGCAATACATCTGCATACCTGTAAACCGGAAAATCGTTGTTGAATACCTGAGAAGTGCCGGCCGTTGTTCCGATATACTTGGTCAGCAAAATACCTCTTGTTCCAAAAGGTGAGGCAGTTGAATACATCACTCTGAAAGAGTTCGTGATCCGTTGATCGGCAGGAGGTGCAGTTAACCTGTTGATCATGGCCTGATTCATCCCAACCCGGTTCGCACCGTTTACATAAGGATAAACCGAGGAAACGGTTGGTGTGGCCGCCTGGGCAAAAGACAAGGTGGTAGCCTGAATGGAGTTCACAAGGAAACTTCCGAAAATACCCATCTGTGCCTGCTGCAGTTCATAATTGATGGCAAAAATAATTTCCTTGTTATTGTTTTTCTTGGTAGGATCAAATATATCAGCATAGTTTGTCTGGAGGTCAAGTGAAGCACCCTGCAGGTTCCTTACTTCCTGCAATACATTTTTTGCCATTGTAATATCAGTATTACCACCTCCCATATGCGTACCCGACCAGATAAAAACATCGCCTTTCAAGATCAGGGAAGCAATCCGGCTCCAATACACTCGTTTGGCAGTAGAAAGGGTATTCGCAGATCCAAACAACTGCAATGACTGCTCTATATCCGCTTTGATCTGCCTCATAACAGAATCCTGACTGCTACGGGCTTTATAAGTTTCAGCAGCATTGTTGATGGTTTCCACCGGTTCGGTATTCAATGGTACTGCACCCCAGGTTCTGAGCATTGTGTAATACACATAAGCCCTTAAGCCAAATACTTCTGCAAGGATCTTTGACTTTTCGGCATCCGGCAGTGGTGTTTGTGGAATAATTTTAATAACACTGTTAAAATTATAAATCAGATTATAGAATCCCGCCCAGTTGGTAAACGGTACATTCAGGTTGCTGATATTGTGCCGGTAAAGATTCTGGAGTCCACCATCTACAGACTCTGTGAAAAGTCCATCAACCCAGATATCAGATCGCATTTCCCCTAATTGAAAAAAGGTCGCATCTAATGACCGAAAACGGCCATAAACACCGTGGTATAAAGTCCGTGCAGCATTGGGATCTTTTAATGCCTGATCCTTACTGATGGCATCCTGAGGTACAACTTCATCCAGTTTTTTGGTACAGGATATAGTACCGGTGACCACTGCAACAAGGGCCGTAAATATTATTAACCGATTGTATTTCATGATTTCGATTTTTTTTCTTGAATAATTGATTATAAAGTCACGCGTACACCAATCGTGAGCCTTTTTGGAAGCGGGAATTTTCCCTGATCCACTCCGCCAAATTCGGGAAAGTTGCCACTGTACCCAGAAAAATAGGCCAGGTTGGAGCCTGTTATATTGAAACTAAGTCCCTTCAACCTGTTTCCAAGATACTTGCTGAGAATCTGCTCTGATAAATCATAAGCGATCGTCAGTTCCCGTAACATCACATAATCTCCCTTTTCCCACAGATTAGCTGCCGGGTTGTTTCCACTGGCATCTGTTGCATAGTTTCTTCCCTGATTCGCCCAGTAGAACCGGGGCATTGTGCCGTTCGGATTCGTTGGAGACCATGTATTCAAAACATCGGTGGTCTGGTTCTGGGAACCCTGAACCTGACTGAGGCCACGTACAACCTGATTATTCAATATCACAAAACCAAATGCGTAGTCAAAACCAGCATAAAGCCTGATTCCTTTAAAGGAACTGCTGAGATTGAAACCGCCCATATGCTGTGGAGTGGTACGTCCGACTTTTACAAACTGACGGCTGTCAATTGTATCATTTTTATACACCTGATGCCATTGAGCATCCCCCAACTGTTTTATTTTTTTATTGGTATAGGGAAGGAATGCATTGTACACATTTGCATCGGAAGTAATTTTAGAAAGATCTGTATAAATAGCATCCCACTGTGGTGCCCATACCTCATCCAGTCCGATTCGTTGCCCCTCTACCAAACCCCCAACATACATCTGCTGTCCGGGATTTTTGGGATCCCATACAAAGAATCCATTAGTCCGGTTACCTGGCAATCCGTTGAAAGGAAGCTTCTTGGCAAAACTCTTTACATGAAAATAATTGAAGCCGGCTTCCAGACTGAAACCGTTCAGCCTTCTGGGTTCAATGATTTTTGCATTCAGGGCCAGTTCAATTCCCTTATTCTGCAACTGACCCAGATTGGTGGTAAAACTGCCAAAACCGGTTTGAGAAGAAATATTCAGCCCTGCCAGCTTATCATAAACGTTGCGTACAAAATAGTCGACATTCAAAGTAATTCTTTCCTGCAGAATACCCAGATCCAGACCAAAGTTCAGACTGTTGGTGCGCTCCCATCTTACATCCGAATTGATATAAGATCCTGCATAGGTTCCTCCGAATCCGTTATAGGTACCTGCATTATTATAGATTTGAGAAGTGGCAAAGAAACCAAGAGAGTTTACATTACCGTTAACACCATAGCTGATACGGGGTTTGATACTGCTCAGGTATTTTGAAATGGCTTTTCCTTTGTAGAAATTTTCGTTATGAAGGTTCCAGCCTACAGAAACACCGGGGAATGTTCCGTAATAATTGCCTTTCTTCAGTCTGCTTGACCCATCAACCCTGATTACACCAGTGAGCAGGTACCTGTTTTTATACGTATAATTTACCCGGCCGATAACCGATGCAATGCGCTCCCACTGATTAAAATTGGACGAGGCACCGGCAGGGTTAATAATGGTGGTACCCTGTACACTGGGTGGAGTAGAAGCCGTTAGCCAGGGAATAAGGTCTGTTGGGGATCCCTGAGAGAATCCGGAATTGACATAATTTTTAAAATCATAAAATTCACCTCCTGCCAGAGCTGTTACGGTATGCCCTTTGAAATTTTTATTGAACTGTAAGAATGCATTGGTTGTATACTGTACGGTCCTGGTATTATTAAAGCTGGCTGCGCGGTTGGTGTTGAATGCTCCTCCATTACCCTGTTGAAACGCCTCTGTGAAAAAATTGTTGTTGGTATATTGATAATACCCCGAACCGCTGGCCAGTATTTTAAGATAAGGCAGAATAGTATACTCCAGATTGATTCCTCCCAGAAAGCGTTGCTGATTGGTATTGTTGACAGTAAGGCTGCTCCAGTATAAAGGATTTCCCAATGTAACATCGTTGGGGCCGGGCAAAATCACACCTGATGTATCATTTACATAACGTACTGTCGGTGCCACTCCTACAAAACGCTGAAGCAAACCTCCGGCAGCTCCACCTTCTGGGTCAACATTGTTGAATCCCCCGTAAGGCAATGCCTGTTCCACATTATAGGCCCCGATATTGGTTGTGATCTTTAAGTTCTTGCCAACATTCAGTCCGCCATTGAAATTCAGATTAATTCTTTTCAGCCAGGAACCAATGATCATCCCGTTATCCTTTACCATCCCTAATGACAATGCATATGAACCCTGATCATTCGCACCTGAAAAGCTGACATTATGTTCACTGGTATTCACCTGTTGCAGGATCATCGCTTCCCGGTCCTTTGCACTCAGATCCGTAAAAACGATACTGTCAATCAGGGAAGGATTGAATGGATTGGGATCCACCAGCAGCTTCCATTTGGGATTACTGAGCAGATTTCTGTTCAGGTTGTTTAATAACTGTGTTGTATATAAACCTTCCGCTGAACGCCAGCCTGTATTAACCGCCCATCCCCAGGCGCCCAGAATCTGGTTGCGGTCTGTATTCATAGCCGCTGTGTTGTTGTCCAATGAATCCCCTCTGAAGCGGGATTGAATTCCAATACGGTTCATGCGTATATAATCTGCTGCATTCAGATATTCAGATGGGTTCTGCCGGATATAATTAGTGGTATTACTGTATGAATAGGTAACACGGGTTTTTCCCTTCTGCCCCTTTTTGGTGGTAACCAGTACTACACCGTTAGCTGCCCTGGCACCATATATGGCCGTAGTGGCCGCATCCTTCAATAAATCAATACTTGCCACGTCATTGATGTCTAACCCATACAAAGAAGGAACAATCACCCCGTCAATGATAAAAAGAGGTGTACCCCCACCGCCAAATTCAGTACCACCCCGGAATGAAATGGAAGGCGTTGTGCCCGGCTGGCCGGTACGTTGCTGTACCCGTAAACCAGGAGCATTCCCCTGAAGTACAGTGGCGACATTGGTACTCGGACTATGTTCAAATGTTTTGGGACTGACTGTGGATACGGCACCGGTAACCTCTTTTCTTTTCTGTGTACCATAGCCGGTGACTACAACTGCATCCAATTCACTGACCTTGGTTTCCATCGTCAGATCCAGAACCGAATTAGCACCCAGTCTGACTTCCCGGGTAAAATAACCCGAATAGGAAAAAACCAGCACATCTCCTTCTTTGGCTTCAATGCTGTACTCCCCGGTTGCATTGGTTTGCACCCCTCCCTGTTTTCCTTTAATGGTAACCGATACACCTGCCAATGGTGCGGATTCCTCTGAAAGGATTTTCCCGGTTATACTCTTGTTTTGGGCAAAAATGGCAAATGCCTGGAAAAAGAATAGCTGTAACAGACAAAGCCTTAAACATGTTGATTTCATGACAAGCAGTTTATTTGTGTATTATGTAGGACATATCAAAAATAAAATGATTACCCCAAACTTTCCAAAAAAATAATCAATATATTTTTATTTAATTGATTTTCATTTATTTAGATTATGATTATTATTTTTATTATTTTTCGTACCTTAGCAATGATTTTTATAAGTAATACATAATAGAATGGCCCTGGCCTTACTTAAATCGGATATCAAATCTATTGATACCAGTAGCCTGGTAGATAAAGTGGAAGACAGCCTGGTTGAACTACTCCGGCATAGAAAACTGGCAGTTGGCGATGTGATTCCAAAAGAAATTGAACTGGCTGAAGTATTAGGAGTAAGCCGGACTGTAATCAGGGAAGCCTTGACCAGGTTAAAGATGATGGGGCTGATAGAATCCAGAAAAAAAAGGGGATCTGTCATTACCAGTCCTGATTTGTTTGGGATGATGAGTAAGAGTATGAATCCTCATATCCTTGATCAGGAAACCTTAAAAGAAATTTTTGAAATAAGGCTGGTTTTGGAAATTGGGATGGCGGACCTGCTTTTTCACCGTATCACTAAAGAAGATATTGCAGAATTAAAAAATATCGTGAGCAATGAGCCTCCGGCCACTCAATATCACCTCTTCAATGTGGAACATGAAATCGCTTTCCATGGTAAATTGTATGAAATCACCGGAAACGAAACGCTAAAAAAATTCCAGAAGATGCTACTTCCGGTTTTTGACTATGTCCACAATAGCGGTTTATTGAAGAAACAACCCTTACTTAAAACCTTTGTATCACATAATGAACTGATTGATATTCTGGAAAACGGGAACCCCGAAAAATTCAGAATTGGTATGCGGGAGCACCTTGAAAACCATTTCGCCCGACTTTTTCATTGACTCTAACCGCGGATACCTCTTCCGGAGAATAAGACATAAAAGAAATGAGTTCACCTTCTTCCCGTAAACAACAGCTTTACAAAAGTCAGCATGCAGGAAAGATTTTATCTGAGATTAGAATCTATTAGACGGTCAGACATTAACTGACTGAGGGCTGCGGAGTCTGACTTAATATCAGTTTACTTCTGTTACCGGCCTGTCTGTTTTGGCATAACTCAACCGGGCCAGTCTTGAAGTAGTATGATAGCTATCGAGTCCGCTGCAGGTAACCGTATTTGCTTTTTCAAGATCAATAAATCCATCGGCTCCTACCCATTCATCTGGTACTTCTACATAAATGATCCGGCCGATGACCATTGTGGTGCCATTCAATTCGATTGGAATGATTTGCTCGGTACTGCAGGCAAACCGGATATGACTTTCTTCCACGAATGGGGCATCAATGCCATTTACATAATAAGGATGGAGTCCCGTGGCATCGAACTCACTTTCACCCGGAGGATATTTGGCACTGCACTGATGGGCTTCGCGGTAAAAAGCAGGCCGCACATGATTAATCGTGTATTCCTGTTGCTGTTGGATATTATGCAGGGTATTGAGTCCTGGTTGACTGGGCCGTACAATAATACCACAGAGGGCAGGGTCGGCCCCTAAATGAAAAAGGCTGCTGAAAGTGGCGAGATTTTCTGCACCGGATTCGTGCCGGGTACCGATCAGGACAAGACTTTTAAAACCGCCTAATGAATTGATCATATTAGCCCGGTATCTTTTTTCAAGTGCAGGGATGGATTCGTGGTTGTGGATCATATTTTTCAGTAGACTTTATTAAAAAGATACAATATGTTCGTAATAACAGTACCAGTAGAAGATGGTTTTATCTTTTTGAAATCCGGTTCCCGCTGATGGCTCTTTGCCTGCTGCACTTAAACCGGTTGATTTCCGGATTTCTTTTTTGCAGGTGTTTCTGACTGATGCCCTGATTCACCCTTTTTCTCCAGCGCAGAAAAGAACTGCGTTTGAGTTCCCTGCGCATGAGTGACACAACCTGCGACTCAGACAATCCGAACTGATAAAGAATGGCCTCAAAAGGGGTACGATCTTCCCAGGCCATTTCGATGATGCGGTCGGTATCGGAGATTTTGAGTTCCGGATAATCCATATTTATTTACCAGCACTTTTTTCCGAGCTCATATAACAACATAAGTCCTGAACTGTTGCAATAAAAACCAGAAAATATTTTCTAAAATATGAAGTTATGCCGCTTAAAATCAGAATGCTTCCCTGCTGGCCTCGGGGTGAGACGATCAGAAGGTCTACAGGACTGGTCCCTAAAAATAAACCCAGCATATTTTGCTGAAGCAGGCTTGGCAACCAAGGAATTGCGGGACTTTCCGGCAGGTATCGAATACCAAACCGCTGGTTAACATCACGACCAGGCGTCATCAACACTGTCAATAGTCAAGGAAATTTCTAAGTTCTCCTTTTTGAAAACAGATCAATCCTATCTGTCAGTTTAATATCGCCCCATACCAATTACTTCGATGGAAAGAAAACAAATATCCCCGAAGAAGGAAACCTTGTATCATACTTCTCACTGCATCCAGCTATAATATAAGCTCCTTCTCTGGATACCCTTGGACTTCCGGTACTTCCTCCCTTGGTATCGGTAACGGGAATGATAGCCCCTGTTTTTGTATTTTGTAACACAATATTCCCTTTCAAAACACCCAAATTATCCGCGTTCGTATTATAAGTAATCCAGATTCCGGAATAACTGATACCAATTCTGTCACCTTGTGCGATCGGACTGTCACCATTTCCTTCAGTACTGTTCACCTGGCTAATTCTTCTAACATCACCTCCGGATGTACTGCACATGAATATATCCTGCAAATTATTATTATCGCCGCTGATCATATTGGTAGCCGTAGTGGAATATACCACCCAGTTCCCATCACCGGAAATAGCCGGTGCTACTATGCGGCTGGCACTTTCCGTGCCCTGGTTTCTTTCTGCACCTGAGGAAGTAAGGCTAACGCGTTTAAGCGAAGGCATTCCCTTTTGCCAGATAAAAATATCCCAGAGGTTATTATTATCACCCTGCACGAGATGGCCACTGTATGAACAGAAAGCGATTTTATTGCCATCCTCAGAAATAGAGGGTGAATAGCCAGAGGCCGCTTTACCAGTCTGATAATGTTTGCTGATATAGTCATTAGTTCCCTGGCCAGATACAAAGACATTGGGCGTTGAATAAACAGGTCCAAGATTCACAATATCTGTTGCATGAGAAGTATAAGCAATGACATTCCCATTTCCTGATATAGCGGGTTCATAACTTTCTCCATTGGCCGCTCCCCCCTGTTGTGATTTACTGACCAGACTTAGATTGCCTGTTCCGGCCTCCCAAACAAAAATATCTCTGGTATTATTATTATCGGCTACGCCAAAATTTGTGGCATAGGATTCAAAAGCTACTGTCTGACCATCAGCGGAGATGGCAGGGGCGTAACTGCTGTTATTGCCTGGTTCTCCAGAACTGTTTTTGCTCACGAGTTTTGTAATACCCAGTTTGCGGTCGCGCCAGAAAACCTGCCGCTGTTTTCCATCTGAACCATCTATTCCCTTACCATATGTAACAAATGCAACATAACGGCCTTCATTTTCATCCCTTCCTCCGATAACAGGAGAGGTCGTTTCGTAATAAGTGGTCAGTATTTTATTATCCGTACTCCGGCTCACCAGGTCATATTTTTTATCGCACCGGATATTCACCAGCAAATCAGGGCCAATCTGACCTGTTGCGTTTTCAATCACAGCACAGCCACTAACGGTGGAAGACAGTACGGCTACTTTATAATTGGTACCCTCCGTCAACGGTGTATTGAAAATGAAATCAGTTAAGCCCGATTCTCCTGCTTCCCCGGCTATCTGGGTCACTGTTAATTTTTCAGCATTATTCAACTGAAGAACAATTACCGATCCCTTCGGTGCGTAAAATTTGCCTTTGAGCTTTTGCTTCACCGGCGGTTCACCACAGCCGGCGTTGATAATAATATCTTCGTTCTGTACAGTACCTGTGACAGTGCTCAATTGACAGGTTCTCGGACCTGCCGTTTGTGAAACGCGGTAAAGATCACCTGTTTTAAATACCCCTTCGAAGTAAACAACCTTATTGGCTTCTTTAACAACTATCTTCTTTACAGCATTTATACTGAACTCAAATTCTTCCTCCGCAGCAACCGCGTTTACTTTTATGCCAATCTTTTGATTGGTCGGCGGTTTAGCGCAATTTGCTTTTACTAAAATATCCTGAGCACTTACTACTCCGGTCGGATTCATGAGTGCACAGGAATTGGGTCCTGCAATCTGATCTACCTTATAACGGTTTGCCGGTGCGATTTTTAAATTGAAACTGGCAGTCGTATCCGGGTATCTCATGGTGATTGTATCACTATCAGGAAACGAATTCAATTTGAATTTGTACTCATCTCCGGCCCTGGCATTATTCACCTGCACCGTTACTTTGCGCAGGTTGGCGGCCGGGTCATTGACAATTGTATTCTTTATATCGGCAATTACTTTCAGCAACACAATATAATTGCCATGACCTTCTGTATTGCCCATTGATTCTTCATTATAATATACGGGCAGTATGCCTTTGCCATAGCCGAAATCTTTCTCTGCTATAATCTGGATGGTTTTAGGTGTAAGTATGATTATTTGCGAACTATAATTCCAGTTTGAAAACAGACCAATAGGGCGTGTTGCCAGTTTATTTTTGTTGGCTGTGAACAAGCCGGCAAATTTTGCATCCAATCCAATATACCGGCCGGGCCGTACAAATCCATAAGGATCATTTTCATTGTAGGTATAGGCCGAACTGAAATTATAAATATCAGCCTGGAAGTCCACATCCTGAAAGGCACGCCGGGCGACCACTCCCATATCCTGATAGGGAGTAGCATGAAGGGGTCCTTCGTCCACTTCAAATAAAGCCGGGATAATGGCTACTACTGTTTCGTTTGAACAAAACGTATTAACAATATCGTATTTGGAAAGTACATTCAGATTATTATCATCTACTGGTTCCCGGTAATAGGTATCCCCTGCTTTAATGCCGCCGTTAATAGTGGCAGTGCCGGCTTTTATACGATTAGGGAGGAAAAAATCCTCGCCATATATTTTTGTAATACCGTTATAGTTGGCACGGTTCGTTGTTATAGGACTCCAGGCCCAGAAGGCCATGCTTACTTCATCACTAACCCCATCACGCCCGAGCGGATCGTCGTTAGTAGGGCGGTTACAAATAAACCCGTGAAATGAAATTTTTACCCGGCCGGTGTAGTTAGTATTTTGCGCATACGCCTTAGTGATCATCAAAAGAAGAAGGATCAAGTATACTCTTTTCATGTACTTACAATTAAGCTGGAAATGGCGGCAATTAATGATTTTTTTATCTTTAAAATATTGATTTGACGCCTTTGCAACCACAATTTAGAAATAGTACAGAATATGCGTGTTACTGACAATACATTGCTAATTTCAGACAAAAATGTTCGTATTTAAAATAAACTGAGTTGAAAATTATATGCGGCTCTGCAGTTTCGGGACCTGTATCAAAAGCTCGGGAAACTGCTGAAATAAAAAAACCCGCCTTCGCTAAAGCAAAGACGGGCGATGTAGTCCCGACAGGAATCGAACCTGTATCAAAAGTTTAGGAAACTTCTATTCTATCCATTGAACTACGGGACCGGCTGATTGACGAACAGATGAACAAGGATTGATGAATGATGAAATCCCGGACAAATGCTTCAAAAAGCGGGCTGCAAAAATAACAGATTAACCGTTACCTTCCCATTCAAATTGAAACAGATGCGAACTATTGCCTTCTTCCTGACAGCCGGTTTCATCGCCTCCGGTGCCACCGCACAATCACAGCCCAAGGCCGTTATCAACCATATCGCCCACCATGTGATCGACCTGAAAACCAGCACCGCTTTTTATCAGCAAATCATCGGACTTGACACCATCCCCGAACCCTTCCACGATGGCAAACATACCTGGTTCAGTATCGGCCCAAAAGCCCACCTGCACCTGATCGAAGGGGCCGCCGCCAAGACAAGTCCGGACAAACATAACCACCTCTGCTTTTCCGTAGCTTCCGTTCCCAACTTTGTTAAAACCCTGGAACAAAACAAGATAGAATACGAAAACTGGGCCGGAGAAAAAGGCGCTCTTACCAAAAGGGTTGACGGCGTGTACCAGATTTACTTCCAGGACCCCGATGGCTACTGGCTCGAGATCAACGACGCAAAAGAATAGCCCTTTTGCCCCCCGCAACGTATCTTTGCACCCCCCAAAGCCAACCCCCACGGGTTCATCCCTTTGGGATCATCTAGCACCATGAAGTTTTATAATCTCCTCATTAAATATCGCCTCTGGATCGGCATTGCCCTGCTTGGATTAGGTGGATACGTAAACTATTCCGCCAGTTTCTGGCCCGCCTTTCCCCTTTACCTGATTGCTGTGATCCTGATCCTCGGACATTTCTTCTTTGGTCCGCTCCGGCTGATCCAGGAGTACATGGAAAATGGTGATATGGACGGCGCTGAAAAAGTGCTGAACTCCATCCAATTCCCCAACCTGCTGTATAAACCTATCCGCTCGGTGTATTATACCCTCAAGGGTAATATCGCCATGATGAAACAGGATTTCGACGGTGCCGAAAAGATGATGAAAAAAGGTCTCGACCTGGGTATGCCCATGAAAGAAGCTGAAGGGGCCAGCTTATTACAAATGGGAATGCTGGCCATGCAAAAGAATGACCTCAAACAGGCCGAAAGCTATATCCGCCAGGCCATCCGCAAAGGACTCCCCGATAAAGAAAATGAAGCCGCCGCCTATTTACAGATGTGCAGCATCATGATGAATAAAAGAGAGTTCCGGGCCAGTAAAGATTTCTTCCGAAAAGCAAAAGCGCTCAAACCTACCACGCCCCAGATCGTTGATCAGATCAAACAGATCGAGAAGTATATTTCGAGGATGCCGGGATGAGGAAAGTCGATAGTCTGTAGTCATTAGTCTTTAGTCGCCTTTAATTACTATTTCGAGCGCTCGCAACACCATGCGGGGAGAGAGACTTAACCGCAAAGACGCAATGACGCTAAGTGAGTTTTCTTATAGTCTCTCAGTTAACTAAAATATTCTTTGCGTATCCTTGCGTCTTCGTGTCTTTGCGGTAAAATTCTTCCTCTTCTTCCTACCTTCACTCCCGCAAATTCCCCATCATGAAAAAAATATTTTTCCTTTCCCTCTGCCTTTTAATATTCAGCAGTATCACACATTCCCAACAAGCCCGCCGCAATCCCAACTGGAAACCCTCCATCATTCCCGAACCTTATTCGATGCAAATCGGCAAAGGGTATCTCAAACTGCCTTATTACTTAAACATCATCAGTCCTTCCAATAAAGAAGTCCGGCAAATCGCCGATCAACTCGCTAGCACCCTGCAAAACATGGCCAATGCGGTGAAAGTAAAAGAAGGAACCACCCCCGGGAATAAAACCATTCTCTTATCCCTCGTGAATGATCCTTCCATTAAACCCAATGGCTACCGTTTGCAAATCACAGCTACCGGCATCAGCATCAAAGCCAATGAACCCGCCGGTATTTTTTATGGTGTGCAAACATTGCTGCAACTCTTCCCCGATGAAGTGGAAGAATTAAGAGAAAGAAAATCTCCGATCGAATGGGAAATTCCGATTCTGACCATCGAAGACCATCCCCGCTTCGGCTGGCGCGGTCTCATGCTCGATGTATCCCGTCATTTTTTTACCGTCAAGGAAGTGAAAGCTTTCATCGACCAGATGGTGAAATATAAATTCAACCTGTTACACCTGCATCTCACCGATGACCAGGGATGGCGCATTGAAATCAAATCCTTACCCAAACTCACCGAAGTGGGCGCCTGGCGGGTAGAACGCACCGGTACTTTCGGCAATTTTCCCAAACCACAACCCGGAGAAAAAGCCAGCTACGGCGGCTTCTATACACATGATGATATCCGCGACCTGGTAAGATATGCGGGCGAACGTTTTGTGAATATTCTTCCCGAAATTGATGTTCCCGGTCATAGCCTCGCCGCTTTAGCCGCCTACCCCGAACTCTCCTGCACCCCCGGCGATTATTATGTTAGTCCCGGCGACCGCTTCATGATCTGGCCCGGTGGCGGACAACATTTTTACGGCACCCTCGATAATACCATCTGCCCTGCCAATGAAAAAGCTTATGAATACCTCGATAAAATTTTCACCGAAGTAGCGAGTCTCTTCCCATTCGGATATATCCATATGGGTGGCGATGAGACGGCCCGGAATTTCTGGGAGAAGAGTGAACAGATCAAAGCCCTGATGCAGAAAGAAAATCTGAAAGACCTCGATGAAGTACAAAGTTATTTTGTACGCCGCGTGGAAAAGATCATCAACAGCAAGGGAAAGAAAATGATCGGATGGGATGAAATTCTTCAGGGCGGACTGGCACCCAATGCCGCCGTGATGAGCTGGCGCGGTATGAAAGGGGGTATTGAAGCCGCCACGCAGGGACATGAAGTGGTAATGAGCCCTACCGATTTTTCTTATTTCGATTATATGCAGGGAGATGCTTCCATCGAACCACCGGTTTATGCTTCCCTCCGGTTAAAAAAAGTATTTCGCTTTGAACCCGTACCTGCAGGCGTGAACGCATCACTGATCAAGGGCGGACAGGCCAATCTCTGGACCGAACAGGTTACCAATACCCGTCACCTGCAATACATGATCTGGCCCCGCGCCTTCGCGATGGCCGAAGCCCTATGGACCGCCAAAGAAAAAAGAGATAGCTCCGAAACCGGCTGGAATTATTTTGTAAAAAAAGTAGAAGACCATTTTGATCGCTTTGATAATGCCAAAGTAAAATATGCCCGCAGTTTGTACGATCCCATTGTACAGGTCAGCAAAAAAGACAGCAGTACTTATTTTCTGAATTTATCAACCGAAGTAAGCGGACTATCCATTCATTACAGTTTCGATAATTCTTTCCCCGATCAGTATTATCCGAAGTACCAAAACGCATTACTCATTCCGAATGAAGCCGCCAATCTCAAGATGATTACTTACAGAGATAATGAAACTGTCGGCAGACTGATGACGATACCGGTAGCTGATTTGAAGAAGAGGGCGAAATAAAGTGAGTAGCGGCTAACTCGAGTTGGTTTAGGTAGTACCTATGAAAGACCTCAACAAGTGGTTTTTAGGGTAACAAACTATAAGCCTTTAGTGAGTTTCCGATTATTTGAATCTTGCAACGGGCCTTTACTAACGTCATACCGGCCTTGAGCCGGTATCTTTCAAAAGACAATTTTTCTCCTCCGAAAGACCCCGGTCTATTGGACTCCTTTGGAGCGGTATCTTTATTTTGATAAACGATTATCGTTATACCTAAAAAAGACCCCGGGTCCCACAGGGTAAACAAGCCCGGGGTGACATACTGCAAAATTGTAACAAGACTCCAAATTGCTTTTGATATATCAATCCTTCCAAACACCAAACAATTCCTCTGCCTTCTGAAAGCGGTATTGAAAAATACCTTCCAGTTTTTTCTTTACAAAAAGAGCATTCGCAATCCGCCCGATAAAGCCGAGCGGATTTTTATAATGAATGATATCCGTCATTTCCACTCCACCCGGTATGGCTTTGAAATGATGCTGGTGATGCCAGAGTGAATAAGGCCCAAAGCGTTGCTCATCTATAAAGAATTCTTTGTCCTTCACCTGCGTGATCTCCGTCATCCAGTACACCGGTATCCCCAACACAGGTTTTACCTTGTATTCAATGATCTGACCCGCATACATCAACGGACCATGGTATTTTGATATGACTTTGAAACCCATATCAGGCGGAGTAATCGCCTGCAGGTTAGCAGGATTGCTGAAAAATTCCCAGGCCTTGTCAAGAGAAACCGGTAATCGCTGTACTTTATAAATGGTATGGGCCGCCATGGTTCCTGGAGTTTGATCTAATAACCCCAAAACATAGATTAAGTTCAAAGAAACCCCTGTTTCTTACCAGATACCCGGCGGAACCCCCGTTCTCAGTTCCTCCTGAAATTCATTGGGTGCCATTTTCAAAATATCACATTCCAGCTTCCGGTGCAGATCGGCATAATAGGTGCGCACGCCATCTTCCTTCAAACTGATCCTTTCATTGAAGATTTCCAGTCTGACCCGGCCGGAATGAATCAGAATACCTGAATATCCCATCATGGTTTCCACCGGCTTATTGATAACAGGTAAAGATCGGATATACAACAACAGTTTGTCTAATTCCTCTTCTGTCATCGTCCAGGATGGATTGATCCTGCCGGAATAAAGACAAACTGTTGCTGTGATGATATGAGTAGTGTCAGGCAATTTTAATATGGCCGTGTATGACCTGCATAAAGGTACAAAATTGTGTATAGGGGCCACGATCTGCCGTTCTTGGATCTGTAATTAAATTATTGGAATTATCCGTGATCCTGGCTGCCGTGCTTCCCGGTTTATGACTCCATCTTCCATTCGGTCCTTTGCGGAACCAGTGAAAATCAAATCCCGGGGCAATCACCAGGGCAACCAGGTGCCCTTTCCTTGGACACTTATTATCTGCCGCAGGTAAATCAATCAGCTGATCAGCAATAGCACCATCTTTGGCACTCCTCGATCCTGCTGCAACAGAACATCCGGAAAGTGAGGTGTATTGTTGTCCGGCTGCTTTTCCCGGCTGCGCAAATGTATCACTCCGGTAATTAGAGGCATAGTTATAACAGTTATTCCCGCCCTGTATCGTGCCACCATCATTCCACCAGGTCAGATCCGGATCAGGTGAACAGAAACAGGCTTTTCCAATCAGTGGCGGCCAAATTATATCCGGAATACGAACAAGATCTTCATACTTATTCCGGAATCGCTTCATTTCTTTTTCAAGAAAGGCTTTGAATTCAGCTTTATCTCCTGTTCCGGTAAAACGACCCAGTTTACCTAATACCAGTTCCTCCACAGCTTCCCCGGGAAGTTCGGTATAACTGTCGTTGGTGAAAAGATGCTGATGACTCACCTGCATTACTGAAGGCAATCCACCGGAGGCCCTGCCGATTTGCTCGATAATCAGACCGCGATAGCCCAGATTACCGGGAGCCTGCGCTGTTTTGTTCGTGATTTTTTTCATCCGGGAAGCATTGCTGAGCTGGTCCATGATCTTGGTAGCCGCTGCATCCTCGATTTCAATGACCGGATTGGGGCGGCCACTGAAAATGTCAATCGTTACGCGAAGTTTCATAATAGAAGGTTTAAAGGTTTTTAATAAAGGAAAGGTAAACCAGTCTCAGCCCCCCGACAATACCCCAAAGCGGTAAATCATTTCACCGGCTGCCACCCGCTGTTTTGCTGAATATTGACCTAAATTCGTCTCACTAATCAGGAATACAGCCCCATGTCGGTGAACAAAGAACAGCTTGAAAAAAAATTCAGGGAAGAGTACGAAAAACTCAATGAACAGCAACGCCTGGCCGTTGACCATATTGATGGCCCGGTGATGGTGATTGCTGGTCCGGGTACGGGCAAGACCCAGATCCTCGCCAGCCGCATCGGCCGGATCTTACTGGATACGGATGCGGCGCCTGAAAATATTCTTTGTCTCACCTATACCGATGCCGGTGTGGTGGCCATGCGCAAAAGACTGCTCCGCTTTATCGGCCCCGATGCCTATAAAGTTAATATCAGCACTTTTCATGCTTTTTGTAATGAGGTGATCCAGGAAAATTTATCCTGGTTTGAAAAGACCGCCCTCGATCCGATTTCTGATCTTGAAAAAGTACAGCTCTTCAAGGAACTGATTGATTCATTCCCCAAAAACCATCCGCTGAAAAGATACCGGGGCGATGTTTATTTTGAAGTAAATAACCTGCAGTCGCTTTTCAGTACGATGAAAAAAGAAGGCTGGACGCCCGCCTTTATCAATGAAAGAATTGATGCTTATCTCAACGATCTGCCCACCCGTGATGAATTCATCTATAAAAGAAAGTACAAAAACTTCAATGCCGGTGACCTGAAACAGGAAAAGATCAATGAAGAACAGGAGAAGATGGAAAAACTCCGGGCCGCTGTAGCCGAGTTCGATCACTTTCAGCAATTGATGCGCAAACGCAACCGTTACGATTTTGATGATATGATCAACTGGGTGATCCGGGGCTTTGAAGAAAATAAAAATCTGTTGGCTTCTTATCAGGAGAAATTCCAATACATACTGGTAGATGAATACCAGGATACCAGCGGTACCCAGAACCGCCTCGTGGAACTGCTGATCAGTTACTGGGATCAACCCAATGTGTTTGTGGTGGGTGATGACGACCAGAGTATTTACCGTTTCCAGGGCGCCAACGTAGAGAACATGATGGATTTTGCCCATCAGTATCGTGATGATTTGCTCACGGTGGTGCTTACCAATAATTACCGATCCACTCAACCGATCCTGGATGTTTCCAAAACACTGATCAACCGCAATGATGAAAGACTGGTTAAAAAAATTGAAGGACTCAGCAAAGAATTGCTATCCAGCAAGGAAGAACTGAAACATCTTCAGTTATTGCCACAGATCCGTGAGTATGAAACACAGCGACTGGAAATGACGGGTATTGCCCATGAGGTACAACAACTCGTGGCCAAGGGAGTAGCCGCCGGAAGAATCGGTATCATCTACAAGGAAAATAAATACGGAGAAGAACTCGCGCAGTATTTCAAATTATTAAATGTACCGGTGTACAGCAAGCGTCATCTCAACCTGCTGGAATTGCCCCTTACCCGGAAAATAGTTTTAATACTCCGCTACCTCGCTTCTGAACATGATGTGGCGTATAGTGGAGATGAAATGTTATTTGAGATCCTGCATTTCGACTGGTTCCATATTTCTTCCCTTGAAGTAGCCAAACTAAGTGTGGAAGCGGCTGAAAAAAGATATGGTGGCGATAAAACATCCATGCGGCGGATCCTGGCAGAAAAAGCAGCCGCCCCGCCGAAAGATTTATTCAGCACAGGTTTGCACAGCGGACTGATCAAAGCCTCCGCTGTGATCGAACAACTGATGAGTGATGTATCGAATTTCAGTCTGCGGCAATTATTTGATCAGCTGGTGCGGGAAGCAGGCGTACTGAGTCATATCATGCAGAGTCCGGATAAACACTGGCAACTGGAAGTACTCACGGCTTTGTATGATTTTATCAAAGAAGAAACCCATCGCAATCCCCTGCTCAGTCTCGAAGGACTGGTCAACCTCATTGATATGATGGAACAAGAGGGGATCAGTCTGCCCCTGGTACAGGTCAGCGGCAATGATAAGGGAGTCAACCTGATGACGGCCCATGGATCCAAGGGATTGGAATTTGAATATGTATTTCTCGCTGGTACCAATTCCGGTTTCTGGGAAAAGAAAAGAAAACCCGGGGGTGGTTATAAATTACCGGATACGATTTTTGCTTCAACGCCTGCCTCCAGTGATGAAGAGGAATTGCGCCGTTTGTTTTATGTGGCTTTAACCAGGGCTGAACAGCACCTTATTATTTCATACAGCCGTTTCCGGAATGATGGCAAGGAACTGGAACCTTCCATGTTTATTGCCGAGATCAGGGATCAGCATGATTTGCCGATGATGCCAGTCGTGGTGGATCCCGAAGTGGTGGCACAATTTGCTGCACTGAGTTTTGGAGAAGCCCAGGCACCCGAGATCAGTAAGCTGGAAGAACAGTTTGTAAGCAGGGTATTGGACAAGTTTGTGATGAATGTAACGGCCTTGAATCAGTACCTGAAATGTCCGCTGGAATTTTATTTCAAACATGTCATCCGTATTCCGTTTTCCAAAAACGATGCGACTGAATTCGGATCTTCGGTACACTATGCATTGGAAAAACTGTTTCGCAAAATGCAGGAAGATCCGAAGGAACAGTTTCCTGATAAAAAAACTTTTATCGAAGATTTTGAATGGTATATGCACCGGCACCGGGAAAGCTTTACCAAAGAACAGTTTGCCAGGCGCATGGAGAATGGACAGGATATCCTGGATAAATATTACGACACTTATATCACCCAGTTCAACAAAGTAGTATCCATTGAGCGCAATATTCGTAATGTAACCGTGAAGGGTGTTCCCATTAAGGGCAAGATTGATAAACTGGAATTTGACGGCAAATCCGTGAATGTGGTGGATTATAAAACCGGGGATCCGGATAAAGCCATTGCCAAAATCAAAGGACCTTCTGATAAAGATCCTTTGGGGGGTGATTACTGGAGACAGGCTGTATTTTATAAAATCCTGGTGGATAATTATGAGCAGAAGGGATGGAAAGTGATCAGTACAGAATTTGACTTTATTGAACCGGACAAGAAAAAACAATACCGCAAGGAGAAAGTGGTAATCAGTCCGCAGGATATTGAAACTGTGACCGCCCAGGTTACTGGTGCCTGGGAAAAAATACAGGAGCGGGAATTCTACACCGGTTGTGGCAAGGATGACTGTCACTGGTGCAATTTTGTCAAAACAAATAACCTGGCCATTGCCCTGCATGATATCGGGGAGGATGAAACAGAGGATTAACAGGATTTTCAGTGATTCCCGCTAAAAGTGAAGCGG